>JAEXXW010000292.1 GCA_023405565.1 Pseudomonadota bacterium | reverse complement strand
TGAAGTGCGTGCGCGCGGCGTCGTAGCCCATGAAGGCGATCCAGGCGCAGAATCCGAGAATGAACAATATCAGCCAGACGCGATCCCATGGCTTCTGCTCGCGCTGGAGCGGTGACGCCATGCGTTCGCGCAGAAGGCTCGGGCTATGCTTCGACAGCCACAGCACCATGGCGACGCCGCTCATGACAAAGAGAATCATCAACGCCCACGCGCCCGGATAAGCCAGCGTCCCCGCCGGCCAGAAGATCAGCGCGCCGATGAAGACCGTCCAGAACAACATCCGGAGCAGATAGCCGGTCATTGTGTTCCTCACGAAAGGACGTCGTGGGAAGGCAATATGCTGACAGGGCAGCAGCGATCAACATACTCAAGCAATATGAAGCAGGATTAAAAGGAATGAGGCGGCACACGCACAAAATGCGGACCGAAGCAAGCTTCGGTCCGCCATGATCGGGCAATGAACCAGGACAACATCAAGCAGGATAACGGTCGCGCTAGCCGTTAGTCATCATCGTCCTCGGACTGCATCCGACGCTGCTCGACGGCTTCCGTCATATCGCGAAGGACAAAGAGCGAGACGGCCGCCATGCGCCGCTTCTGCTCGGGTGTCAGCGTCGCATAAAGCGGCTGCCAGGCATTCGCGAGTTGTTTCAGATCGGCCGACCGTTGTGCCAGCGTATCGGCGCGGCGATTGAGGAAGGCCACCGGATCGCGGTTGCGCAAGGCTTCAATGGGCGTCTCCTGTGCCCTCGCTCCCGTCGTCTCCATGATTCTCTCGACGCGGGCTTGCCTGTTCTTGGCCCTGCTGCGGATGGCATCCTCTATGGCAGGCCAGAATTTTGTCTGATCAGGCGTCAACTGCAACGCGCTTTTGATCAGATCAATTCGCATATCGGTCAAGGCATTCCATTCGGCGGCGTTGAAGCGCGATGACTGCGTCGATTGTGCGTAAGCCAGTGGTGACGCAGTCACAAAAAGCGCGGTCATTCCGACGGCGGCAATTTTCAACATTGGAACCTCCGAAGTCAGTTGAACGCCCCAGAGCCCCGGCAACGATGGAAGCGCCTGATCAACCGGCGTGTCCAACGCCTACAATAATGCCGAAAGGGAGTTCGTTCCGGGACGGGTCCGATGTGCCGCAGACGTGAATGAGCGTGAGAAAAGCCGCCGTTGCCGGCACTTACCGGCCAATATTGGCTGACTTGGCAAACCAAACCGGCGATCAAAAAGTTGCGACCCGGCCCGCCGGCGTCAGACGAGCGATGGCGCTGAAACACGTCTGGCCGTTGCAAAGAAAGATTGGAGCGGGTGAAGGGAATCGAACCCTCGTATTCAGCTTGGAAGGCTGCTGCTCTACCATTGAGCTACACCCGCATACGCCGTCCTGTCGCACCGGCCCTTGCCGGCCTGCAGGCAAACTCTCCGCGATGACCGGCTTGCCAGCCAGAGCGCGTTCCGCGCGAAGGCTGGTGGAGGGGGTTGGATTCGAACCAACGTAGGCGTAGCCAACGGATTTACAGTCCGTCCCCTTTAGCCACTCGGGCACCCCTCCGGGGCCATCGCAAGATCGATATCCGGGCTCTTACACCCGTCCATCTGATCCTTAGACGCACGACACCGATAAAGGGTTTAACCCGGATCGGCGCCATGTAAAACGCAAAGCCGCAGGGCGTTCCCGCCACAACGGCCAGCGGCGCGCTTTATCGAGGCACAGTCCCGTTAAGTCAATGGGAAATCAGGCACATCCTGCCGATCGCCGCCTCACTCGAGATATCCCCAAGGGACACCCCTCACCGCCTTGTCAGGTCCAGCTCATCAGGCCTTGGCAAATTGCCGGTAATCCGGCTCCCGGTGGAACCAGAACTGGTAGCCGCCCACGCCCTTCTTGAGGGCGACATCGTGGATCGGCTGGTTCAGCGGCACGACCGGAACCTCCTGGACGCACAGCGTCACGAAATCCCGGACAGCGGCATCATATTCGGCCGCGTCCTCGGTGAACCGCGCCTTGTCGATCAGCGCATCCATCTGCGGGTTCTTGTAGGCCGAGATATTGAAGATCGAATTGTTGCCGTGGAAATTCCAGAAAAAGTAATATTCGGGGTAATCGAGCCACCCGCTGAACCGGTTCAGCGCCATCGGCAGCTCCTTCTTGTTGAGCGTCGAGCGCCAGTTGGCGCCCGGAATCTTGTCCAGCGCCACCTTGATCCCGATCCGCCCCAGATTCTCCGCGATCAGGGTCGCCGTCGGCTCACCCACCGTGGCGGTGCCGGTATCGAAGCCGAGCGTCGTCTCCAGCCCCTGTGCAAAGCCCGCTTCCGCCATCAGGGCCTTCGCCTTGTCGAGATCGGTGACATAGGGGAACGGCTGCGGCCACACCGCCTTGTCGACCTTGGCCGGCCCGCCATACATCGGCACGGCACGGCCAAAGAACGCGGCATTGTGGATCTGCTCGTACGGCATCGCATAGGCGATCGCCTGCCGCAGCTTGACGTTGTCGAAGGGCGGCTTCGCCGTGTTGAGCGCGATGTACCAGAGACAATTGGGGATCGGGACGCCGGAGACCTGAACCTTGCCGTCCTTGATCAGCTGATCGAAATCCTTCGGCGCAAATCCGGTCGAGAAATCGACATCTCCCTTTTCCAGCAGCGCGCGCCGCGTGCCGGCCGACGGCACATCACGCGCGATGATCCGCCGGATTTTCGGAAGCGGCCCGCTCTTCCAGTCATCGAAGCGCGCAAGCACGGTCTCCGATCCGGGTTTCCAGCTTTCGATCCGATAGGCCCCGCCGCCAGCTTCATTGTTGCGCAGCCAGTTCATCGCCCAAGGGTCGGCCTCGGTCGCGTTCTTCTTTGCCAGTTCAGAATTGATCACGAACGGCACCACCACCGCGACATTGAACAACAGCATCTTGTCCTTGCGCACATAGTCGATGCGGAAGGTGTGATCATCGACGACAATGAATTGTTCGGGATTGAGCAGCGAACCGGCCGACATCTGGAAGGTCGGAAAGCCACCGACTTTCACCGCGCGGTCGAACGACCATTTGACGTCGCGGGCGGTTACCGGCGCACCATTGTGAAAGGTCGCATGCTTGCGAAGATTGAACGTGCACGACATGCCGTCCGATGCGACCTGCCAGCTTTCCGCCAGCTCCGGCGCAAGCGTGCCGCGATCATAGGACGGAGTGCCGTCCGGCAACGTTTTTGCGGCATAGCTGAGAAGCCGGTCGTAGCAATTCCAGGACAGCCCATTGACCGTCTGGTTGGAGCCGACGCCATGCATGTCGAGGCTGTTGGGTCCGAGTTCCTGCACCACCAGCAGCGTTTCGTTGCGCGCCTGGGCAAATACGGGACCGGCGCCAAGCGGCAACGCCGCGCCCGCACCCAGAAGCCCTTTCAGAAAATACCGCCGGTCGAGTTCAACGTCGTCATGCCACATCGCCTGACCTCCCGAGCATCGCTGCAAAGCGCGGACTCGTGAATCAGCAAGGAGCGTGCCATCTAAGGCGCGTTGCGAGTGTCAGGACGCCAGGCCGGATGGGCAAGGACGGAACGAAGCAGAAGCCATTCATGCGCAAGGGTCGGCCATCGAAGCCAGGCCCGCGCACGCACGGACGGGCGACAACCGATCTGTCCGTTGCGGTCCTCTATGGCTGGCACACGGTCCAGGCCGCCCTTTCGAATCCGCGCCGCCGCATCCGCACCCTGTTCGCGACCGAAAACGCCGCCAAACGGCTGGCCGAAGAAGGCATCCCGTTAAAGGTGACGCCGCAGATCGTCCGGCCGGACGAGATCGCCCGCAAGCTGGGGCCGGACGCGGTCCACAATGGCCTGCTCGCCGAAGCCGATCCGCTCGACAATCCTGATATCGCCGATGTGCCGGATGACGGCGTCGTGCTGGTGCTCGACCAGATCACCGACCCGCATAATGTCGGCGCGATCATGCGCAGCGCCGCGGCCTTCGGCGTGAAGGCGATGATCACCACCGCGCGCCATTCGCCGGAAGCCACCGGCGTATTGGCAAAGTCCGCGTCCGGTGCGCTCGATGTCGTGCCGCTGGTGCTGGTGCAGAATCTGGCCCGCGCGCTCACCGCACTCAAGGAGCGCGGCTTTCTTCTGGTCGGGCTCGACAGCGAGGGCGAAGCCGATCTCGCCGAGACCGCCCTCTCCGCCCCGCTTGCATTGGTGTTGGGTGCCGAAGGCAAGGGCCTCAGACAATTGACGCGCGAGACCTGTGACAGGACAGCGCGTCTCGATCTTCCCGGCGAGATCAAGAGCCTCAACGTGTCGAACGCCGCGGCTCTCGCGCTCTATGTCGCGACGACGCGGCTGAAGCGATAAGCATCAGCCGCGATCATGCCGCAGCCGCGATCATGCCGCTTTAGTAATAGCGGCGGATCGGCGGATAGCCCGGATAAGGACGATACGGACGCGGCGCGTAAGCCGCGCGATAACCCGACACATACGGATAACGGCCGACGGCGCGCGGTGCGTAATAGTTCGGCGGATAATAGTCGGTCAGCATCGGGCCGGCATAAAGCGGCCCCTGATTGACGACATATTGCTGCACGATCGGCGCGGGCTGCACCAGAACCGGCGGCGGCTGAATCGCGACCATGACCGGCGCAGGCTGCACGAGAACCGGCGCCGGTTGAACGACGACCGATGCAACCGCGTAATCGGCATTGCAACCACAACCGGCCTGAGCAGAGCCGATAGCGGACAGGGAGACAGTGGCAGCAGCGAGCATGGAAAACGCAATACGAGACATGACGTGCCCTTCTCAGGTGTGTGACTTAACGACGATGCGGTGGACGCGGACGAGGACCGGGATTGGGACCAGGGCCCCAGGGGTCACCGCCGAAATTCACTTCCGGACTGATCATCATTGGCGGTGTTGGCGCGTATTGTGTCGGCGGCACATCCGGCGACTCGACCGACCACGACCGGCGGAAGCTCTTGGCTTGCTTGGGCGGAGCCTGATTGGGAGGCGGATCGACTTCAAGCCGTCCGACATACGGCTGACGTCCCATTGTCGGGTAATAGTGCCGGGCTGGCCGGTAATGCACCGGTGGATCCGGTTGCAGCGGCGGCACATAGGGCGACGGGAGGACAGTGACCGGCACAGCGCCCGGCCGGTACAAACCGATGTCGCCATTCACGACGCCCCATGACGCATCCATGCCATTGATCGGCACAGGAACGTTCGACCGTCCCGGAACGACGAAAGCCGGTTGATGATCGGCGCGTGCCAGATCGCCCGCGCAAAAGGATGCGACGCAGAACGCCACCACAAACACACGCATTGCTAAACACCATTCCCGAACGGCGCGCATAGCGCCCATCGCTCGCGTTGATTTATGACAATGCGAGTTGGTCAGTCCGTTAATACCGTCTGGATTTCTCGGCGTAGGCTTAATTCAAAGTGACCAAGTTTGGGGTCATCGGCTGCCGGTCCGACGACGAGCTGGCAGAAACGGGCAATACGGGGGCTTTCGCCTCAAACGCCGGGACGGCAAACCGGAAGCGCGCCGGGGACACCGTTGTTCACGATTGCGCGAGCAATTTTCGCGAGGGCCCTTTGTTCGAGCAAAAAGCGAAGAGCTTGCCCTTTTACCGCAGCCGAGCCCTGTCCCTCGCGCGGCTATGCCATGTCGTTGGCATCTGGCGAGTAAGGAACTACGCACTACGTGCTGCGTTGCCGCGCTGAGGGCAAGGATGGGTTACGGGCGCTCGAAATGACGCCTGAGGAGGCAGATTATGAAAATGAAGCTGTTATCGGGTGTGGTCATTGCTGCCGCCTTGTCCGCTGCGATGGCGGCCAATGCCGCAGGCATAACTGCCAAGCAGAAGCCGAGCACCAAAAAAAGCCAGACCAATGAAATCATGGTCGGCTCCGGACTTGTTTGCGACACCAAGCAGCAGGCCGAACGTTTCGTCAGCCTGATGGGCGATAGTCTGGTTGGCGAGGAGGTGGAAAAGGCATTGGCCACGGTCAACGGCGAGGCTGGCCAGAGCGACGCCTGTGTGATGG
>JAEXXW010000261.1 GCA_023405565.1 Pseudomonadota bacterium | reverse complement strand
TACATCGTGGGGTACGGCCCGCGCAGATAGGGCGCGATGCCGGGATACGTGTCGAGGAAGTCGAGGCCGTTCACATCGTCCGGTCCATAGGCCGGCTTTATCGGGATGCCTTCGGGGGTCATCCAGTCGTTGGTGTCGCCAGTCTCAAGGCCGCCCGTTTTCGGGGGCTGCCAGTCGATGCTTGTGAAATCGGGCAGTTGGCTCATGCCTTCACCTGTTTTGGCTTGGCTAGGCGGCGCTTGATCTCATCATTGAGGTCGCGGATTTCACAAAGGCAAATATGGCCATCCACCAAAGGATCGGAATTCCTGAGAAGTCTTTCGCCGTCTTTGCCCGTCAGAATAGCCGCAAAAAGAAAATCACACCACGCCCCTGATCCCGTACCCAGCGCCGAAAAAAAACGGTAAAAGCGCGGGTGTCGGATGGGCCCGCGAATTGCGAATCCTGGGCTCAACCAAGCTCGCGAGCGCCAGAAGAATGGTCTTTGCTCGGCGGCGGCATATGCATGCCACGCTGCTTCCAGCCGCTCCGAAAGTTCAGCGTCGCTCAGTTTTGCAAGATCGCCGCGCAGGTTGATCGTGGACATCGCTTTTAGCCGTTGGTGCTTATTCCAAGAATATCATGTGCCACTCTTAGCATCCCGAGCACATCACAACCGGCATGGATGAAGTGCCGGATGCCGGCCTTGTCGAAGGCTTCAGCCATCTCGCCCGGACGGCCTGCGAGATAGATATGCGTCGCACCGGCTTCTGACAGCGTCTTGGCCGCGTCGACGGCCCCGATGGCGTAGACCTCGTCGGACGAACACAGGCAGGCGAGGGCGGTGCCGGAGGCTTTGAAGCTTTCGGCGAGATTGTCGCCAGTGAATTCCACCGCTTCGATGCCGCCGGCTTCGAAGAAGTTCCGCGCGAAGGTTGCACGGGCGATGTTATCGGCCGGCTTGCCGAGCGTGGCCAGAAAGACTTTCGGCCGCGCACCTTTCGTCTTCAGCATCGCGTCGGAGGCGTCGCGCAGCTTTTCGAATGGTTCCGCAAGACGGATAGACGGGAGTGCCTGCGCAGAAAGTGATTCAACGACTTGCGATGCCGGTTGAGGGACCTTGACCGAATTCTCGGAAAGATGCGGGAACTCACTGGTGCCAGTGAGAGGATCCTTGCGCGTCGCGATCGCTTTTTCGCGCGCGTGTCTCGTCTCGGTGACCTTGTTCTGAAGCAACCCGGATTCGAGCGCTGACGCAATCCCGCCAGCCTTCTCGATCTCCTGAAACAAGGTCCAGGCCGTGCGGCAAAGCTGGTCGGTCAGGTCCTCGATACCGCCAGAGCCGGCGGCCGGGTCGGACACCTTCGCGAGATTGGACTCCTCAAGGAGGATGAGCTGCGTGTTGCGCGCCACGCGCCGCGCGAAGGCATCAGGCAGTCCGAGCGCCGACGTGAATGGCTGCACCGTCACCGCATTGGCGCCGCCGAGTCCGGCGGCGAAGGTCGCGATGGTGACGCGCAGCATGTTCACATAAGGATCGCGCTGCGTCATCATCCGCCACGCGGTTTCCGCAGCGATGAAGGTCGGCTGCGGCGTGAGGTCTGATGCTTCTTCCACGCGCGCCCATAACTTTCTGAGTGCGCGGAACTTGGCCATGGTCATGAACTGATCGGCATCGGCACAGAGGCGGAAAAAGATCATCTGCCGTGCGTCATCGAGTGCAACGCCGCCAGCTTCCAGCGCACGCCAATAGGCCACCGCGACACTTAAAGCATAAGCCAGTTCCTGCACCTCGGAGCCGCCGGCATTGTGGATCACGCGCGCATCGGCTGTGGCGAAGGGGCCGCGGAAGCCGTCGTCAGCCAATGTGCGTGTCATGCGCGCAAAGAGCGGTGCGATATCGCTCCAGGGTGCCGGCGCCGACGAGCCGGCCGCCATCAGGCCGATCGGATCGAAGCCGATCCGCAGATCGCAAGCCGCTGGATCGAGGCCGCGCTGTTTGATGATCGCGGCGACATGCGCGGGCACATCCTTGGCTTCGCGGGTGAGCTGGAATTCGATCGGCGCACCCGCATCGAGATAGATGCCATCGAGAATGCGGGCGAGGCCATCGGCAGATGTATCGATGCCGAAGCCCTGCGATCCAACGGAGCCGGGGCATACGAGGACCAGACCATTGGCGCCGTTCTCCAGATCCTCCAGCGCCTGCCTGTTGGCCTCCTTCGGATCGGGATGATCGACGCGCATCATCACCTGCCAGGGCGCAGCGGGTGAGCGGCCAGGGAGCGTGCCGGCATCGGTGCGCCGCGCGTAAAGCGGCTCGATCTTCAAGCCGTCATAGGTTTGCGACACCAGCTTCTTGTCGAAGGGAGCCCCCTTCAGCACGCCATCGACAAGTTTCAGCCATTGCTCGCGGGTGGCGGGTGGGAATTCGGAGGCGAGGGGGAGGTCGTTTGCGCTTTCGGTCATGGCGCTAAAATGCCACGCCTTGAGGCTCTGCCAAAGCCTCTCTTTTTCTTATGAGGAGCGTTCCGGAAGCCGCTCGATCCCGCTCTGGTCCAGCCGCTCCAGCGCCTCCCGCAAGGAGCGGCCGGCGATGACGGCGCCTGGCGC
>JAEXXW010000231.1 GCA_023405565.1 Pseudomonadota bacterium | reverse complement strand
CGATGGCCGCATCGCCCAGTACGATCTCGTGGTGCTGGAAGACCCCAAACACGTCATCCCGCCCTATGACGCTGTGCTGCTGCTCTCGCCCAAGCACGCGAAAGACCGGTCATTGATCGAAGCATTGAAGCCGCTCATCGGCGCCATCGATGTTACATCGATGCGCGAAGCAAACCTGCGCGCCAATCAGGATCAGTCACCGGATCAGGTGGCGCGCTGGCTGTGGGAGAAACTTCGTGGCCGGCGTCACAACTCCTTAATCATCCTGCGCGGACAATCGGCACACGATTCCCTCTTCGGATAATCTGTCCGTCTCGTACCTCGTCCAGCGAGCATAAAGAATGGCCCTCGGCACCGACTACATCCTTGACGCGCTGATCCGCGAGAAGATCGATCATCTCTTCATGGTTCCGGGCGGCCTTGTCGATCCATTCCTGCCGGCGCTCGGACGCTTCCCGAACATCAAGCCGATCGTCGCGGCACAGGAAGGCGGCGCGGCCTATATGGCCGATGGTTATGCGCGCGCCAGCGGTCGCTTCGGCGCGGCGCTTGCCATCGGCGGCCCCGGCCTCGGCAATATGATCACCGCCATGGCAGCGGCCCGCACCGATTCATCACGCGTGTTCATCATGAGCGGCGAAGTCGCGGTCGAGATGGAAGGTCTCGGCGCTTTCCAGGATGCGAGCTACGAAACTTTCGACGATCCGGTCCTCGCCGCACCGGTGACGCGCTTCTCGACCTCGGTCGACAGTGTGGCCAACCTCAACCACCTGTTCCGTCGTGCCCTGACCGAAATGATCGGACCGCCGTCCGGCCCGGTGCATCTGTCGCTGCCGCATGACGTGCTGACCGGCGACATTGCCGTCAGCCATGTGCCACTTGATTCAACGCTGTTTCATACGCGCAGCATCGACGCCGATATGGCCGACCGGGCGCTCGCGCGTTTGCGCGGCGACAAAGACAACAAGCCAGCACTCAAGGTAGCGATCCTCGCCGGTGCCGGTGTCGAACATGGCGGCTGCGACAAGACACTGGTCGCGCTCGCCGAACGCTTCCAGCTTCCGGTCGCCACCACGCTGCGTGCCAAAGGCATCTTCCCGGAAGACCACCCGCTGTCGCTCGGCGTCTTCGGCTATGCCGGCACACGTCATGCCGCCGGCACCTTGCTCTCGCCCGACCTCGATCTGCTGATCGTGCTTGGCTCCGGCCTCAATGAGCGCGACACGATGCATTGGTCGACCCGCCTTGCTCCCTCGCGCGGCGCGATCAGCGTCAACCTCTCGCCGAAAGCCATTGCCATCGAAACGGCAGCGGGTCTCGGCGTCGTTGGCGATTGCGGGGCTTTCCTCGACATTCTCGCACACGAGAAGAATGCGGCCGCGCTCGAAGCGGGCCTCGCCGACCGCAAGAGCTGGATCGCGGCGATCCGTTCCGGTCCGCGCTACTACGATACAGACCATCTTCAGAGCGACATGGTGCCGATTCACCCGGCGCGTGTGGTCGGCGCGTTGCGCAAGGTACTCCCGCGCGATGCCATCGCGCTCGTCGATTCCGGTGCGCATCGTGCCTTTGCCGGTCATTACTTCGATGCTTATGCGCCGCGCACCTATATCTCCGCGACAAATCTCGGACCGATGGGCTGGGGCATTCCAGCCGCGATCGGTGTGTCCTGCGCACGGCCGGGCACCAAGGTGGCGCTGATCACCGGCGACGGCTGCATGCAGATGCACGGCATCGAGATCGCCGTCGCGGCGCGCTACAAGCTGCCGGTCATTTTCGTCGTGCTGAACAACGCGGCGCTCGGCAATGTGTGGCTGCGCGCGCATACGCTAGGGCCTGTACCGGACGAACTCACCAGCATTCCGGATCACGACTGGGCCGGCTTCGCCAAAGCGCTCGGGCTGCAGTCCGCGACTGTGAAAGACCCGGCCGACATTGCACCGACACTGGAACGCGCGGTCGCGACCGACGGACCGTTCCTCATCGATTTCAAGACCGAGAAGAATGCGCCGACACCGGTCTATGACTTCGCAAAGGAAGCCGCACGCTGGTCCTATCACGAGTAGAACAATGGCATCGCTTCCCTTCGATCCGGAAAAGGCGTCGGCAGAAGACCGTGCGATCTATGATCGCCTGAAAGCGCATCGCGCGGGCGTCGGTGCGCCATTCAATGGCCCTTATCTGGCGCTGATGAATCATCCGGTGCTGGCGGAAAAGATCGAGTCGCTCGGCTACTTCCTGAAATTCGAAGGCGCCTTGCCGCGCGCGATCTATCAGCTCGCCGTACTGATGGTGGCGCGGGCCTGCGGCGCATCGTTCGAATGGGCCGATCATGTCGAGCATGCCCGTGCGGCCGGTATCCCCGAAGCTGTCATCGAAGCAATCCGCACGCAGGGCGATAATCCCTTGCCCGAACCTTACGCAACCGCCGTACCGGTGATCCGCGCCGCGCTCGCCTGGCAGAATGTGCCCGACGCAGCACAGACTGCCGCCATCGCCAAGTTCGGCATGAAGGGCTTTGTCGAACTCGTCGTCGTGACCGGCTTCTATCAGATGTTCTCGGCCATCAATCAGGGCTTCAACGTTACGCCGCCAGCAGGCAGCAAGCCGGCGTTTTAACGACACTCAGTTCTGGCGGCCGCTGCCCTCCAGTTCCTTGGCGCGGCTCTCAGTCATGCTGCGCATGCATTCGCCAGCATCAAGCGATGCAATACTGCCCTCACCCATGCGGTAAAATAGACAATTGGCATCGCGATAGGCGATCCACGCCCGTTGCGCCTTGCGAAGCTGGTCGCGCTGCTCGTTGCTGACGGCATCCTTCAGGGACTGCTGATAAGCCGCATTCAGGCGCTTGTCCCAGGTTGCCGTCAGGCGCGAAAGACATTCCACCATCTGCATGGTGCTGCCATCGCAGCTCTCTTCGGCCTTGGGATCTGGCTTGTCTTGCGCGCGTGCAGAAGACAAGGCGAGCACTGAAACGAACAGCAGCATCGATAGCCGCATTCAATCCTCCTTCGAACCGAACCGCTCTCTATTAAGCGCGAAAGCACAAGGAACGACAACTTTCCAACAGCGTCGTTGTAAAAAAGAAAAAGGCCGATGCCAGCGGCATCGGCCTTCAAAGCGTTCGTATCGGTCAAGACCGGATCAGTTCTTGATCAGTTCTTGGCCTTGTCGACCAGCGCGCCCTTCTTGATCCAGGGCATCATCTCGCGCAGCTTCTCGCCGACCTTCTCGATGTCGTGCGCATTCGCACGCGCGCGGGTCGCCTTGAACGAGGCCTGGTTGACCTTGTTCTCCAACATCCAGTCGCGGGTGAACTTGCCGGACTGGATGTCGTTCAGCACGCGCTTCATCTCAGCCTTGGTCTCCGGCGTGATGATGCGCGGACCGGTGACATACTCGCCGTATTCCGCGGTGTTCGATATCGAGTAGTTCATGTTGGCGATGCCGCCTTCGTAGATCAGGTCCACGATCAGCTTCAGCTCATGCAGGCATTCGAAATACGCCATTTCCGGCGCATAGCCCGCTTCCACCAGCGTCTCGTAGCCGGCGCGGATCAGTTCGACGGTGCCGCCGCAAAGCACGGCCTGCTCGCCGAACAGGTCGGTCTCGCACTCTTCCTTGAAGGTGGTCTCGATGATGCCGGCGCGACCGCCGCCAATGGCGGAAGCGTAGGACAGGCCGAGGTCATGGGCGTTGCCCGACGAATCCTTGTTGATCGCAATCAGGC
>JAEXXW010000226.1 GCA_023405565.1 Pseudomonadota bacterium | reverse complement strand
ATTGAAGACAGCAACATTGGCGTAATCGGGTCCGGCCACATCCAGCATGCCAACCGGTTTCTGACCGAAATAGATTTCCGAATAACACTCGTCGGAAAAAATCATGAAGTCGTGTTTGCGCGCAAGCGCGAGCAGCCTGCGAAGGTAATCGGCGCTCGCGACGGCGCCTTGCGGATTGGCGGGCGACGCAAGGTAGAAAGCGACCGTGCGCGCCAGCAAGGCCTCATCGAGCGAATCGATGTCAGGTAGAAAGCCGCTCTTGGGTGTTGTCGGCATATAGACGGTATCGCAATGCGCGGCCACCGCGCCGGCCGAATAGGCCGCGTAGCAGGGATTGGGAACGAGAATCGCCGGTCTGCCCTCACGTGGCGACGCAGTCTGGGCCACGCACAACGCCGCGAGAAACAAACCCTCGCGCGTACCGTTCAGCACGAGAATCTCGCTCTCCGGATCGAGCGGACGCGGCAATGTGAAGCGTCGTGACAACCAGTTCGCCACGGACCGACGGAAAATGTCCGTGCCTTTGTTGGCCGGGTAACGGCCGAATTCACCAATGTGCCGGGCGAGAACCGGCCCGACGAAAGCGGGGACGGCATGTTGCGGCTCGCCGACGGCGCAGTTGATGACCGGCAGGCCCGGCTGATACGGCGCCAGCAACTCGTTCAGGCGGACAAAAGGCGAGCGCGCCTGTGCCGAGCGCATTTCAATCGTCCGCGCGGACGACGGGGGCGACTCGCGTTCGGCAGCATTCATGAACATCACGCACACATTAAAGCCGGATTGGTTGATCCTCCGGCAGCCTAAGCGGCGCAGGTTAAGGTGCGATTAACCATCGGGGGGTGAGAGCGCCATTCCAGCACACTGTGGACAGGCTCCCAAAACGAAAGAGGCCCCGGTCTTGCGACCGAGGCCTCCATCCGGCGAAGGGGCGGTGCCGGGTATACGCCCCGCCGCGCGAACCTGGATTACATGTTGTAGGCGCGCTCACCGCATTCGGTGAGATCGAGGCCTTCACGTTCCTTATCCACCGAGACCCGCAGGCCGACGATGATGCTGACGACGAAGAACAGGATCGCCGAGCCGATACCGGACCAGAGGACTGTCATCAGCACGCCCTTGCACTGGGCAAGGACCTGCGTGGCGAAGTCGTAATCGGCGACCTTGCCTGTGACGTAGTCGAACACGCCGGTTCCGCCGAGCGCCGGGTTGACGAGAATGCCGGTGCCGATGGCGCCGATGATTCCGCCGACACAGTGCACGCCGAACACGTCGAGCGAGTCGTCGTATCCGAACATGTGCTTCACGGCCGAGCAGAAGAACAGGCAGACGATGCCGGCCACAATGCCGAGCACGATCGAGCCCATCGGTCCGGCAAAGCCCGCAGCCGGCGTGACAGCGACGAGACCCGCAACAGCGCCGGTAACGATGCCGAGCAGCGAAGCCTTACCCTTGACCATCCATTCGGAGAACATCCAGGCGAGGGCCGCAGCACAGGTGGCAACGAAGGTGTTGACCATCGCAAGGCCGGCTGTGCCGGTGGCTTCGAGGTTCGAACCGACGTTGAAGCCGAACCAGCCAACCCACAGGAGGGAAGCGCCAACCATGGTCAGGGTGAGCGAATGGGGCGGCATCAGGTCCTTGCCGTAGCCGGTGCGCTTGCCAACCATGATCGCGCCGATCAGGCCGGCAAGACCGGCATTGATGTGCACCACGGTGCCGCCGGCGAAGTCGAGCGCGCCCCAGGAGAAGATCTGGCCCGCGTCGGCGAGAACGGCGTCGAGCGCTTCCTGAGCTGTCTTCTTCGCGGCATCATCGGTCGCGGCAGCAACGGCCTTGGCGGCAGCGTCGATCGCGTCCGGACCGGCCCAGTACCAAACCATATGCGCGATCGGGAAGTAGATGAACGTCACCCAGAGCGGGATGAACAATGCCAGCGCGGCGAACTTCATGCGCTCAGCAAAGGCACCGACGATCAGCGCCGGCGTGATCATCGCGAAGGTCATCTGGAAGCAGATATAGACCAGTTCGGAGATGCTGGAGCCGACCGAGAAGGTGCCAGCCATCGAGTCGGTCGTGACGCCCGACAGGAAGGCTTTCGAGAAACCGCCGATATAGGCCGAACCGCCGGTGAAGGTGAGGCTGTAGCCATACAGCACCCAGATGATGCCGACGATGCAGACCGTGTAGAAGACATGCATCAGCACCGACAGCATGTTCTTCTGGCGCACGAGGCCGCCATAGAACAGCGCGAGGCCGGGAATCGTCATCAGCAGCACGAGGGCGGCCGAGGTCATCACCCAGGCGTTGTCGCCTTTGTTGATTGTCGGCTCGGCGAAGGCCGCGGTGGCCGCGAGCGTTGTCGCCGCTGCAGCGAGGGCGGCGGTCATTCCGGCCCGATACGGAAACTTGAACGACATAATTTTTTGCTCCTGTCCGAATATGTTCGGGTCGGGTTAGAGGGCGGAAACGTCGGTTTCGCCGGTGCGGATGCGCACCGCGCTTTCCAGATTGAGGACAAAGATCTTTCCGTCACCGATCTGGCCGGTCTTGGCCGCACCGGTGATGGCTTCGATGACCTTGTCGACCTGTTCGGAAGCGACTGCGACCTCGATCTTGAGCTTCGGCAGGAAGCTCACGGCATATTCGGTACCGCGGTAGATTTCAGTGTGCCCCTTTTGACGTCCATACCCCTTGACCTCAGTAACGGTCATGCCATGCACCCCGATCGCGGTCAGGGCGTCGCGGACCTCGTCGAGCTTGAATGGCTTGATGACAGCCATGACGATTTTCATTTGTTTCGATCCCCGTTGGCCCGTTGCCCCTATTTCCCCAGCATCGGGCT
The DNA here is from genome assembly GCA_023405565.1 of Pseudomonadota bacterium. GTDB lineage: Bacteria > Pseudomonadota > Alphaproteobacteria > Rhizobiales > Xanthobacteraceae > Pseudorhodoplanes. Next base: position 7,445 of record JAEXXW010000226.1, on the reverse strand, counting down.
GACTGACTGAGCCCCGACAGTCTGGAAAAGCCTCCTGCCTGCCGGTCCCGGAGGACCATGGAATCAAACGGCGTGCCACTTGGCCGCAGCCGGCCTAACAGACTGATTCAACAAATGATTTCTTAATGTCAGAGCAAAGGGCAGCGGCGCCCCGCAGCGGTAAGCATAAAGCCGCGCCATAATTGCACAAAAATTGATCAGCGAAAAACAAAACCCGGCCAAGGCCGGGCTTTTTGGAGGCAAGAGCGCCAAAGCTGTCATGCGAAGCCGGGAGCCTTCCGGCTTTGATGGACTCAAAGCCGGGGCCAGCCTCTTGTTTTGACGCGTTTTCTTCGCCTATCCGAAATTGAAGCTTTGGAGATCGCGGCCTGCCTTCTGGGCCAGGCGCCATTCCAGCATCAGCAGCCGGTCCTGCCCCCAGAACATCTCGCCGTCATAGACATAGGTCGGGGCGCCAAACACACCGAGCCGAATAGCTTCCTCGGTATTGGCCTCGTACTCCGCCTTCACGAAGTCATTTTCGGTGGCGGCGAGCAACGCCTTGCCATCAAAGCCGTTCTCGTCAGCGATCGCGACAAGTGTCGGATGATCGGCGATGTTACGATCTTCCACCCAGACGGCGCGCAGGATCGCGTTGGTCAACCGGCTCCAGTCCAGCCCCTGTTGCATCGCTGCGATCACGAGATAACACGCGCGGCGATCGGCAACCGGGTGGAAAGCCGGTTCAAGATTACACGGGATTTGAAGGATCTCGCTCCAGCGCTTCAGCTCGAGATGCCTGTACACCTGACGTTGCTGAGCGCGTTGTTTGAGCGGCAGCCCGCCGGAAACGGACCACACGCGCAACAGATCCATCGGCTTGTGCCGGATGGTGAGACCGAAGCGTTGCGCAAGTTTCTCAAAACGCTGATGGCCGAGATAGGTCCACGGCGACGACATCGCGTCAAAGTAATCGATGAATTTCTCAGTCATGATGTCCAGAAGAGAGCAGCCGGAACAAACGCGATGTCGTCACCGGCAAGAAGAAGAGTGCTCGGTGCGGCCATGCCATACAAGCCGCCGCACCAATGACGGATACAAATCACTTCGCATCAATCTTGATATTCGCCGCCTTGACGATTGGCCACCACTTTTCGATTTCGGCCTTCTGATGCGCGCGCAACGCTTCGGAAGATTGCTTGTCCACCGGCGGAATGACCTGGCCAAGTCCGGCAAGCTTCTCCCGCACGGCCGGATCGGCGAGCGCATCCTTCACCGCCGCATTCAGCTTGGCGACGACATCTTTCGGTGTGCCTTTCGGCGCCCAGAGGCCAAACCAGATCGACACATGAAGGTTCGGCAAGCCGGCTTCGTCGACAGTCGGGATATCCGGCGCGGAGGGAATGCGCGTATCCGACGTCACGGCATAAGCGCGGATGGCACCGCTTTTCACATGTGGCAATGCATTCGCAACGTGATCGAACATGAAGTCGATGTTGCCGGCGAGCAGATCCTGCAACGCAGGTGCAGCGCCGCGATAGGGAATGTAGTTGAGCTTCACGCCGGCGATATTCTCGAAATAGACTCCGGCAACATGCGCGGCGCTGCCGACGCCAATGCTGCCAACCGCAGCCTTGTCCTGATTGGCTTTCACCCAGGTCAGAAATTCCTTCAGATCCTTTGCCGGCACCGCATTCTTGGAAACCAGCAACATCGGATAGCTGGTGAGCAGCGCCACCGGCTCGAGATCGGTCAGAAGATCGAATGGCAGCGGATAGGCCGCGCCGTTGATGACATGCGTGCTCCAGTGTCCGAAGCTGAGCGTATAGCCATCGCCCGGCGCGCGAGCGACACGGCCGACGCCGATGGTTCCGGCAGCGCCGGTGACATTCTCGATCAGGACCTGTTGCCCGAGGCTTTCGCGCATCCGCTCACCGAGTGTGCGGATGAGCGCGTCCGTCGGACCGCCGGCCGAGAATGGCACAATCACGGTAATCGGCTTGTTCGGGAAATCCTGTGCCGGCGCAGGTACCGCTCCGGCAAAAAACAAAGCAGCCGCGAACGCGGCGCTGGAAAAGAATCGTCTCATATCGATCGGCCTTATGCTGCCGGACCGGTCATCCGGTCCGGGCTCTCAGCCGAAGTAGGATTTTTATTCTCAAAAAGACAAGAACTCTAATGAAAAATGGTACAATATTCTAATACATAACGATAATCGAATTATTTTTACTATCGTAACGTCAATCCGGAAAATGCCGCTCCTCGCGCCAATTCGGGTGGGACAGGTAGCGCGGGTGCGACTTTTGGCACGTCACAAGGCGTCGGTATCGGTTTCGCCGGTGCGGATCCTGAGCGCCCGCTCGATCGAGGTCACAAACACCTTGCCGTCGCCGATCTGGCCCGTCTTCGCCGCACCGGTCACGGCATCGATCACCTTTTCAACCCGATCATCGTCGATCGCGATTTCCAGCCGAACCTTCGGCAGGAAATTCACGGCATATTCGGCGCCGCGATAAATCTCGGTATGACCCTTCTGGCGGCCATAGCCCTTCACTTCGGTCACGGTCATGCCGTGCACACCGATGGAATTAAGCGCGTCCCGCACTTCGTCGAGCTTGAAGGGTTTGATGATCGCGATCACGAGTTTCATGGTTACCCCGGCTTCAATGGCAATATGACAAACACAGTATCGTATCGCAGGGTTGTAAAGACCACTGGCAAAAGACACGAAGATTAAACAGGCAGGAAAGCGGGCTGCGATCACTCCTCCCGCTTCAGCCGCACCAGGCCTTCCTGCGTCACCGACGCGACCAGCGTACCGTCCTGCCGGAAGATCAGACCGCGCGAGAGCCCGCGCGAGCCGTGCAGGTTCGGCGAGTCCTGCGAATACAGCAGCCATTCGTCAGCGCGGAACGGCCGGTGCAGCCACAACGCATGATCGAGGCTTGCGCCCATCAATTCCTTGTCGAACAGCGTGCGTCCGAGTGGCACCAGCGAACTGTCGAGCAATGTGAAGTCCGACGCATAGGCCAGCGCGCATTGATGGATCGCCGGATCGTCGGGCAATTGTGCCGTGGTTTTGAACCAGACATTGAAGCGATCGCCGGTTGGTTTCTTGCCGATGTAATGCGCGAATTCGACGGGCCGCAATTCGAACGGCCGCTCGCGCTCGTAATAGCGGCGGACCGGCTCCGGCAGTATCGGCAGAATATCGCGCCGGATCTCTTCTTCGGTTGGCAGCGTTTCCGGCGCCGGTACATCCGGCATCCGCATCTGGTTTTCCAGTCCCTCCTCGTTGTTGTGGAAGGACACCATCATGATGAAGATCGGCCGGCCGTGCTGGATCGCCTTCACGCTGCGGGTGGTGAAGCTCTTGCCGTCGCGCGTGCGCTCGACCTCGTAGACGATCGGCACTTTCGGATCGCCCGGCAGCACGAAATAGGCATGCAGCGAATGCGCCGCGATATTCTCGACCGTGCGGGTGGCCGCGACCAATGCCTGGCCGATGACCTGTCCGCCGAACACGCGCTGCCAGCCGGTCTGCGGCGAGCGGCCACGGAACAGGTTGACCTCCAGCGTTTCGAGGTCGAGAACCTGAAGGAGAGCAGACACGGCTTCGGACATGAAAAGCGCTTTCTCTTGACGTAGGGAGAAAGCGCCCAAAGTTCGGGCTTAAGTCAAGCGCGTGCAGAGCCGGACAGCAATGACCGATACGACCAGCAAGACGGATATCCTTATCGCCGGCGGCGGATTTGCCGGGCTGTCGCTGGCCATCGCGCTGCGACAGGGATCGGACGGCGCCTTATCCGTCGCGGTGGCCGATCCGGCAATGAACCGAGCCTCCGGCGACCTGCGCGCCTCCGCCATCGCCGCTGCTGCCCGCCGCCTGTTCGAGACCATCGGCGTTTGGTCGGCGATCGAGGACAAGGCCCAGCCCATGCTCGACATGGTGGTGACCGATTCCAAGCTCGACCACGCGATGCGACCAAGTTTCCTCACCTTCGATGGCGAGATCGCACCGGGCGAGCCTTTCGCGCACATGATCGAGAATGGACCGATGGTCACAGCCCTGCTCGACAAGGCACGGGCGGAAGGTGTCGATCTGCGTCCGGTGGCCGTGTCGCGTTTCGAGCATGGTCCCGGGCGGGTCACCGCGAGCCTGTCGGACGGCACATCCATCGCTGCGCGCCTGCTGGTCGCCGCCGATGGCGCACGCTCGCAGATCCGCGAGCAGGCGGGCATTGCCAATTACGGCTGGAATTATGATCAGTCCGGCATCGTCACCACCGTTGCGCATGAGCGCGAACATCATGGCCGTGCCGAAGAACATTTCCTTCCCGCAGGTCCGTTCGCGATCCTGCCGTTGACCGGCAAACGCTCGTCGATCGTCTGGACCGAAGCCAGAGATGAAGCCGATCGCATCGTCGCCTTACCCGATGCGGACTTTCACGACGAACTGGAAAAGCGTTTCGGCCTGCATCTCGGCGAGATCGAAGTCATCGCGCCGCGCAGAGCCTATCCACTCGGCCTGTTCGTCGCACGCAGCTTCATTGCCGATCGTGTCGCGCTAATCGGCGACGCGGCGCATGTCATCCATCCCATCGCGGGACAAGGATTGAATATGGGCTTGCGCGATGTCGCGGCCCTGGCCGAAGCGATCATCGATGGCGCGCGGCTTGGCATCGATGTCGGTGCCGTGTCGGTGCTGGAACGCTATCAGCGCTGGCGGCGCTTCGACACCATGGCGATGGGTGTCGCGACCGATGGATTGAACAGGCTGTTCTCCAACAATTCGGATGTATTGCGGCTCGTCCGCGACATGGGCCTCGGCGTCGTCGACCGATTGCCGAATTTGAAAAGCTTCTTCATCCGCGAAGCCGCCGGCATCACCGGCGATGTGCCTAAGCTTTTGAAAGGCGAAGCGCTCTAATCAACTCCGTTCATTCCCGCGCAAGCGGGAATCCAGAATGGTCAAGCGCTGGGTCCTCGCTTTCGCGGGGACGAACGGAAGGAATGCCTAGCGTCCGACTGTACGGACGAACTCGATCAGCGGCCGCATGACGTCGGCATCGAGCGGCGCATCGCGATTCTGGTAGAGCGCACGATTGCCGGCAAGATCGGCCGGCGCCGTCTTCAGGACATGATTGGCATTCGGCATCTCGACGACTCGTGCATCGGGACGCGCCTTGCGCAAAGCCTCAAAGTCCGCCGGAAAGATCTGCAGATCGCGGCCGGCATGCATGATCAGGATTGGCTTCGTCACCTTCGCCAGTTCAATCACCGGATCGATATTGAGAATGGAAATCATGAACGGCTGTACCGACGGGCGAAACAGCGGCATCAATTCCCGGCTGACATTTGTCACACGCTGACCCTTGGCGAGCGCTTCAAGAATGGTTTGCGATTCGGTTTCCAGCGCTGGCGGCAATCCGTTCTTGAGCTGATCCTGCAGGATCGCGCGCATCGACCGACCTGTGGCGGTCAACAGCACGAGCCCGGCCACCTCAGCCTTCATCGATGATGCAAGAAGCCCGATCAATGCGCCTTCGCTGTGCCCGACCACGACCACGGATGACACATCCGGCTGCGCTGACAGACTGCGGATCGCAGAGACGGCATCGTTCACGAAATCCGAAAAGACGATGTCTTCCTCGCGTGTAACGAGCGCACGGCTTTCGCCAATCCCGCGCTTGTCGTAACGCAATGAACTGATGCCCGCGCCCGCGAAAGCCTCGGCAAGTTTGCTGTAGGTGTCAGTCTGGACGATCGGCCCATTGCCGTTGCGGTCGGTCGGACCCGACCCGGCGATGATCAGGACCACAGGTCCACGCGCGGCAGCCGTGGTCGGTCTCGCGAAAGTACCGCGCAAGCCACCGTCCGACCAGGCTTCCTCGATCATCTGCGCCGACGCATGGGTCATGGCCAAGGCGTTCATCATGCAGAACGCAACGATGAGAGCAAGTCGTCTCGACAAGGGCTGCATCAGCTGAGCGGAATCGCCTCGACATGATCCTTGAAGGCCTGACGTTGCTGCAGGCTTGCATACCAGCGTTCAAGATTCTTCATCTGCGGCCGGTCGGGATAAAGCTGGCGGAAACGATAGGCTATCACGCCGCCCGGGATGTCGCCCATCGAGAAGCGATCACCGGCAACATATTCGGTGCGGCCGAGCTGCGCATCGAGGATCTTCATCGCGTCGGCGGTTTTGTTCAGTGAGGCGGCGATGGCGGCCATATCGCGCTTGTCTTCCGGCGTGCGGATCAGACCCCAGAAGGCGGCATTGATCGCCGGCGCAGCGACGGACAATTGCCAATCCATCCATTGATTGGCGCGGCCGATCTCCTTCGGGTCCTGTGGCTCCAGCGTGCCCGCACCATATTGGCGGGCGAGGTAACGCACGATCGCATTCGATTCCCAAAGAATGAAGTCACCTTCCTGCAGCGTCGGCACAAGACCATTCGGATTCATCGACAGATAGGCCGGCTCCCGGTTCTTGCCGTAGCTGCCGCCGACGTCAAAGCGTTGATGCTCGAGATTGAGCTCGCCGATCGCCCACATCGCTTTCTGCACATTTGACGATGTGTTGCGTCCCCAGATTTTCAGCATGTCGCTACGTCCTTGAACTCGCTGTAGTTGATTTTTTGGTCTGTTACTCCGCCCTCATCCTGAGAAGCACACGAGGTGTGCGTCGCGAAGGAGAAGGGCGACCCATCCACCGATCCCGGTTCTACCGAGATCGGACTTTAATGAGCCCAGGCCGGCTACGCCGACTTGGGGTGACGCATTGCTGCGCACTGCTCCTCAGGATGAGGCCGAGGGAAAGAGATCAATCCAGCTTGCGCGCCTCTTCCGGCAGCATGATCGGGATGCCGTCGCGAATGGGGTAAGCCAGCTTGGCGCTGCGCGAGATCAGTTCCTGCTTGACCGGATCATATTCCAGCGTCGCTTTGGTGAGCGGACAGACCAGAATTTCCAGAAGCTTCGGATCGACGCTCTCGCCGCTGCGCTGACTGTCGGGCATGTCTCAAACTCTAGCTCGTCGTTCCAAGGCTAGCCAACGTCTGGAGCCCTGGAAACCAGACCGATATATTCCTTTTAGCCGGATTCCGGGCCTGGCGCTATCCAGGTCAGCGACCTGGATCTGATGCCAACACATCCCGGAATGACCGTAGGGCGTTACTGCAGCGGCGTTTCGCCATCGCTCTTGTTCTTGGCCAACTCGATTTCCGTGACAGCCACAAGAATTTCAGCGCGCGTCTTCAGGTCGGGCGCTTCCAGCAACGCCTGTTTCTCGGCGGAGCCATACGGCGACATCATCGCCAACGCATTCACCAATGCTTCATTGGGGGCATTCTCGATGCCCTCCCAATCGGCCTTCAGATTATTGGCCTGCAGGAATTCCGACAACGCCCGCAACAGATCCTTGCGGTCGACCTTATCCTCGCCCATGCGCGCGACGAAATCCT
>JAEXXW010000225.1 GCA_023405565.1 Pseudomonadota bacterium | reverse complement strand
GTATTCGCCCAGCGTGACCTGCCTGTCGATGATCGTCCCTGCAAGGGGGGAGCGCAGGTCGTACGTCGTCAGGCTTTGATTGCTTTCCACGCTGGCGAGGATGTCGCCCTTGGCCACGCGATCGCCGATCCGCTTGGTTACGCTTCGCACGATGCCCGGAAAGCGTGGAGTGATCTGAACAACAGCTTCCTGGTTGGGCTGAAGAATGCCGTGGACTTTCAGTTCTTCACGCAGGATTCCGGGGCCCGCCTTTTCCAGCCCGATACCGGCCGCGGCGACCTTCGCGTCGTTCATGGTTGCCGATTCCCCGCCGTGGGCATGGCCGTCTTCGTCGCCGCCATGGCCATGCCCACTCGATGGGGCTTTGCCCAGTGACGACGGGAGCATTTTGATTGTTGCGTATCCGAGCCCGATGAAGACCAGGCCAATGATGGTAAAGCGTAAGAGGGATTTCATTTTGGCCTCGCGGCAGTCAGCATGAACGGGTGGCCGACGAGTCCTTCGATCGTCGTCACGGCTGTGTGAAAGCTTTGGAGTGCCTCTTGCTCGCGCAGTGCTGCTTGCGCGACCGCAGCTTGCGCATCGAGGACTTCCAGCAGGGAGAAGCGCCCTTGCGCATAGCCATTCTCAATTCCTTCGGCGGCCTTGCGCGAATTCGGGATGATGGATGAGCGGAGCAGCGTGATTTCCGCGAGCGCGCCGATGATCGCATCGTAAGAGCGACCCGCGATTGCGATCAGGATCGCCTTGTTGATGTCGCGGTCGGCCTGCGTTTTCTGCAATGTCTCTTCGGCGGCGAGGATGTCGCCGCGATTCTGATCCCAGACCGGCAGGGGAATTGACACGCCAAGCCGAACGGCATTGTCCCCCGTGTCGCGGTGATAACGCCATCCGGCTGCGACCCGCACGTCCGGCAACGGCTTGAGACGCGCCGACAACAGCTCCGCTTCGCGCTGAGCGCGCACGGCCGTCCAGCGCATAAGTTGCGGATTGCCGTCGATGGCGGCCAGCACCGTCTGGAACACGGGGGGGCGGCCGATATTGGCGAACTGACCGACCACGGTGGTGAAGTTGGGGATGCGATCGCCCATGAGGACTGCGAGATCGCGGCGTGCTGTCGCCAGCGCTGTCTTCGCCCGTTCTTGCTCGACGCGAACGAGATCGGCAGCGACCTGCGCGCGCGAAATCTCCGCCGGCGAGGAGGCCCCGGCATCCACACGCCGTTGCAGGAGGGGGGCGAACTGATCCAGCGCGGCCACGTGGTCAGCCAGGATTTGCACACGGCGCTGGGCGCTGAGAACAGTGACGAAGGCGGTCGCCGTCTCGGAAAGAATCTCCAGTCTGGTCGCCTGGCGTTGCCAATGCGCGCCATCGACCTCGGCAATGCCTGCATCGATGCGAGCCCGGCGCTTGCCGCCGAGTTCAAGCAACTGGCTTAACTGAAGTGTCGTTTCCGCCGAGCGCGTGCCCCGGTAGTCGCCCGAGCCGAAGGCGTTGTCGAGTTCGAAAGAGGCTTCCGGGTTCGGTATCGCGCCAGCCTGAATGCGGCGGCCGGTTGCGATTCCCACTTCGCGTTCGGCTGCCGTGAGACGCGGATTGAGCGCAAGCGCTCGCTGAAGAGCGAGTTTAAGCGTGAGCGGCCGTGCGCCGCGCTCTTGTGCGAAGACAGACGTGTTCGCATGCGCCAGCAGAGCGCCGCCGACTACCACCCACACGCGGGCGGCGCGCAGCAGATACCAAAGGAAATTCATTATATTGTCCTGACATTGCTTGCTCCGCAGCGCGGTTCGGCGCGCTGCGTCGTTGCGGCGATAAGGCCGCACAAGGCAAATGACTGCCGCCTTTCAAGGCGGCCGGCCTTGCCTCAGATCAGGACTCGAGGGGGCGGAGGATCAGCGTGACGACGCTGTTGTACAGCTTGGTAAAGAGGGCGCTCGCGAATCGCTTCAGTCGCGATGACCGGCACAGTTACGCCGGGCATATGCGGCAGAGCCGCAAAAGTGCAGCCAAGACAATGGGTCGTCTCGACGTCTAGTTGCGCCTGGGTGTCGTCGAGATTGGTATCGTTCACCGATATTGCGGCCATGGTCGCCGCTGCGGTGGGGAGCGGCGTCGATGCATGCGCTGCCGTGTGGAAAAAACCGAAAACCGTCAGAAACAACACACAAAATACCGCCATCCTGCGGCGGATGTGGTTCGCTTCCGGCCAATTTTTGGGCAAACGGCAGAACATAAGGCCTATTAACAATAAGTCCGATGCGGTGCAACCTAACACGCCCCCTTGAGGCGGTCGAGCCACTGTCCAAATAAGCTTGGGAATATGTACCGCGTGTGACCAGGAGGGCCTCGCGGCTCCCGGCTGGATGTGGAGAGGCCAGCAATGCTGCGTGTCCCCTGGATTCTTGCCGCCCGGCATCCGCCATGGCCGGCCGCAAGGCGATGCCAGGTTAAACCCAGAGCCTCATCCTTTCATCATCGAACGTATCGGCAAGGCGCAAGGGCGCATTTATTGGCGTGACAAAAGAGATGCCTGCGTGAACGGTCCCTGCCGCACAGAGAGGCCCGGGTTCGTGCTTTTGCAAGCCATACAGTTTTTGCTTCCGCTCGCCGCCTCGAGAGGCAAGCGATGGATAGAGGCACGCTGCATCGGCCGACATCGTAACAATGTGTTCGTGCATATCGTGCCAGTCGCGTCCTGCCGGCCCGGACTCGCATTCCACTCCACAGCAGAAGGTCGGCTGACCAACTGATCGATGGGGATGCATCGTCGATTGCATTACTCCAAGATGACGAATGTACCAGTCGCGTATGCGGTAACGTGAGACGGGATACGTTCCGCTGCGCAGATCGGGTCTCATTGCCGAGAATGTCAGTATCGCCACCCGGTATGATCGTGCGCGTCATCATCATCGGATGAAGAGGTCGTTGTCAGACTGAATGGTTGTCGATCGTTCGTGCCGATGTTTGCGGAACTGAATGGTGCAATCGTCTTTGCGACGATTCGATAATTGCGGTGCGATGGTGATCTTTCATTCGTTCGATGTTACCCGCGTTCTGTTGATTGAATGAGATTCATTCTCCATCGCGAATACATCTGCATGTCGTAAAACTCGACGAATGCGCGAAGAGATGCATCGCTCCAATGCATGAGCGTGTTGATGAAGTAGAGTGTTACTTATTGCGCATCGAAAGTTCCATCGTGCCGGATAAAAATCGCGGTCGCGTCAAACGTTCGACAAATTACAATCGAAACTTCGTTGCATCAGCGAACGATCAGGCTAACATCCATTTGAAAGCATCGTCGCCGTCCGCAAATCAGCGCATCTGCATTCGTAGAAGGTTCCGACGAGCAACATTGAATATGATGATGAAGCGAGGACAGGCCCTGAGCGCAATCGCCATGATGAGTTTGTTGTTGGCTGGATGCGATGGGCCAAGAGGTAGCATCGTCGGTGCTGATGCGATGGCCAGCTCCAGTCTTTCGACCGATTATCGGCTGTCACCCGGCGACAAGGTGAAAGTCACAGTGTTCAACGAGGCGGATCTGACGGGCGAGTTTCAGGTGAACGAATCCGGACATGTCGCGTTTCCGCTGACAGGAGAGATTGGAGCCTCGGGAAAAACCGTGCCGGAGTTCAAGGCAGATC
>JAEXXW010000205.1 GCA_023405565.1 Pseudomonadota bacterium | reverse complement strand
GTCCGAGACCCAGTCGCGGCAGCTCAATGTTCAACTGGCGGAACTGGCATTGCTGCGTCTTGGCGCGCGGCCATTCCATGTCGTCGTGCCGACACCGCGCAACGAGCATCCGGTGCCGATCCGTTCGACTGGCGCCAGCGTTGCCATCGGCAAACTCGCGCCGGTGGTGTCGGCGCTCGCGCAGGCTGGCTTCGTGGTCGATTGCACGCTCGAGGGGCTGATGCATGCGCCCGAGACGCCGGACATCCTGAAGGCTGGCGCGCGCATCATGGTGATCTCCAACGAGCATCCGGAAGCGCTGGAACGCATGCGGCCGGATCCGGTGCTGGAAACGAAGGTGCGCAATGCCGCCCGCATGCTGCGCGCGACCAAGCGCATGAAGGTCACCGCCGACAACGGCACCGACCTCGATGTCGATATGGTCGGCGCGCAGACGGTGGGCATCTGGGGCTGGACCGAAAAGCCGGGCACGCTCGCGCATTGGCCGGGCGGCATTGTGGTCAGCTTCCCGAAGAGCAAGTCGGTCAATGGCACGCTGATCCTCGATCGCGGCGACGTCAATCTGACGTTCAAGCGTTACATGGCCGATCCGATCCGGCTCGATTTCAAGGACGACTATATCGTCGATATCATCGGCGAGGGGGCCGATGCGGAGATGTTCCGCAAATATCTGGCGGCATGGGGCGATCGCGAGGCCTATGCCGTGTCGCATGTCGGCTTCGGCATGAATCCCGGCGCCCGCTACGAGGCGCTGTCGATGTATGGCCAGCGCGATACCAACGGGACCGAAATCCGTGCCGTCTCCGGCAATTTCCTGTTTTCGACCGGTGCCAACGAATTCGCCGGGCGCTACACCGCCGGGCATTTCGATCTGCCGATCATGAAAACGACCATCACGCTCGACAACACCGTCGTCGTAAAGGACGGCGTGCTGCAGGACGTTTTCGGCTGACGGGCGTGGAGCCTAGCCGCTTCTTTAACAGGTGAGGCGGCAGGCCCGATCAATGGGAGCACGCGGCAGCGCCGCCTATCCGGCCTCAACCGATTGTTGGTTCTAAATATCGATATTTATCCCGGCTTGCCCTTGGTTTCGCCGATGCGGGTTTTCGTCATTGAATTCTGACGATCCCGTTATCAAATGACGGGGCGAGGTACCCTTCATGGCTGATTTCCCCCAAAACTGGATGTGGTCCGAGGCATGCGACATGCTCACCCGGGCCGAGCGGATGCACCGCGAGTTCTTTCGGCCGGCCGGTCCCGGCGTCCGTGCGCCGGTCTGGCAGCCACCCATCGACATGCTTGAAACCGAGCGTCAGGTGCTGATCCTGGTGGCGCTTCCCGGTGTCGATCCCGACCGTGTCGAAGCGGTCATCGACGGCGCCGATCTCGTCATTGGCGGTGCTCGTGTGTTGCCGGCCGAACTGCGGACGGCGGTGATCCATCGCATGGAATTGCCGCAGGGCCGTTTCGAGCGACGCATTCGATTGCCGGCGGGTCGCTATCGCGATGTGCGCCGATCGCAGGTGCATGGCTGCATCCTGATCACGCTGGAAAAGGCGGGGGTGTCCCGTGGCTGATAGCGAGGTGATGCGTTCATTGGAACAGGCTACGGGTAACGAACCAGAGAGGTCTTCGTCGTCAGCAACGACGAGCCTGCCGCCGTTGCCGGCGGATGCGATGATCGTCGTGCCGGTGCGCAATTTCGTGCTCTTTCCGGGCACGGTGATGCCGATCACGCTCGGGCGTCAGCGTTCGATCGCAGCCGCCCAGCAGGCGGTGCGCGAGCAGCGCCAGGTCGGCATCCTGATGCAGCGTGAGGCCGGCGAGGAAGAGCCGTCAGCGATCGACATGCATCGCATGGGTACGATCGCCAATGTCGTGCGCTATCTCACGGCGCCGGACGGCTCGCAGCATCTCGTCTGCCAGGGGGAGCAGCGTTTTCAGGTGCTCGAATTCCTGAGTGGCTGGCCGTTCCTTGTCGCGCGCGTTCTGCGCCTGCCGGAAGTCGACAGCCGCTCGGCTGATGTCGAGGCGCGGCTGTTGCATCTGCGCGGACAGGCGGTTGAGGCGCTCGAATTGCTGCCGCAGGCACCGCGCGAGATGATCGCCGCGATCCGGGATATCGATACGGCTGGTGGTCTTGCCGACTTCACGGCGTCCTACATGGACATCAAGCCGGAAGAGAAGCAGGAAATCCTGGAGACCATCGATGTCTCCGCGCGCATGGACAAGGTCTCACGCCTCCTGGCGCAACGGATTGAGGTGCTGCGCCTGTCGGCGGAGATCGGCAAGCAGACCAAGGCGGCGCTCGACGAGCGTCAGCGCGAGGTGCTGCTGCGCGAGCAGATGGCGGCGATCCAGAAGCAACTGGGCGAAGGCGATGAAGGCAAGGCCGCCGAACTGGCCGAAGTCGAAAGTAATATCGCCAAAGCCGGCATGCCAAAGGATGTCGAGGAGCAGGCGCGCAAGGAGCTACGCCGGCTGCAACGCATGCCGGACAGCGCCGCCGAATACGGCATGGTGCGCACCTATCTCGACTGGCTGACCGAATTGCCGTGGTCGCTGCCGGAAGAGACGCCGATCGATATCAACGAGGCGCGCAAGGTTCTCGATGCCGATCACTACGGCCTCGACAAGATCAAGCAGCGCATCATCGAATATCTGGCGGTGCGCAAGCTGAGCCCGCACGGCAAGGCGCCGATCCTGTGCTTCGCGGGCCCTCCCGGCGTCGGCAAGACCTCGCTTGGCCAGTCGATCGCCCGTGCGATGAACCGCAAGTTCGTGCGCGTTAGTCTCGGCGGCGTGCATGACGAAGCGGAAATCCGTGGCCATCGGCGCACCTATATCGGTGCGTTGCCGGGCAACATCATTCAGGGCATCCGCAAGGCGGGTTCGCGCAATTGCGTGATGATGCTGGACGAGATCGACAAGCTCGGCACTGGTGTGCACGGCGATCCCGGCGCGGCCTTGCTTGAGGTCCTCGATCCCGAGCAGAACAACACGTTCCGCGACAATTATCTCGGCGTGCCGTTCGATCTGAGCCGCGTGGTGTTCATCGCCACGGCCAACATGCTCGACACGATCCCGGGGCCCTTGCGCGATCGCATGGAGGTGATCAGCCTGGCCGGCTACACCGCCTCGGAAAAGCTGCAGATTGCCAAACGCTATCT
>JAEXXW010000196.1 GCA_023405565.1 Pseudomonadota bacterium | reverse complement strand
CCGTGCCGACCCGAACGACCGACGGGCTAAGCGGCTGTTCCTGACGCCGGCGGCGCAACCGCTGATGGACCGGCTTGATGCGCTCGGCAACGACCTGATGAACGCGATCCTCGAAGGCCAACCGCCGGCGAAAACCGACGCTGCGCTCACCTATCTCGGCGCGATGAAGGACAATCTGCGCCGCCTGTTGCAAGAAAACGCGGAAGAGAAGTTGGAAGAAAAAGAGAAGCAATATGCGTAACAACGTCCTCAAGATGCCGGGCGCCAAGGAAGCTACTGGTTCACGCACCGGCTCGCTGATGAGATTTGTTCGCGCGAGGTTGCGCGTCATGCTGCTGGTGGTGGTGCCGCTGATCGCCGCCGTCGCCGGCTTCACCTTCTATCTTTATGGCGGACGCTACATCACCACCGATAACGCCTATGTTGGTGCACAGAAAGTGCTCATCACGCCGGACATTTCCGGGAAGATCAGCACGATTTCCGTCAAGGAAGGTCAACATGTCATCGAAGGCGATCCGTTGTTCGAGATCGATCCGGTGCCATTCAAGCTCGCGCTGACACAGGCACAGAGCAAGCTCGCCAGCGTTCGCACCGACTTCAACAACCTGAAGACCAACCTCGCCTCGTTGACCAAGCTCGCCGATTACGCGCAGCAAAGCGTCCAGCTGAAGCAGCGTGACGTCGAACGTAAACAATCGCTGGTCGCCAAGATGGCCGGCACGCAAGCCGATCTCGACACCTCGATCGCAGCGCTGGTGACGGCGCAATTGCAGGCGCAATACGCCGAACAGCAGAAGGGCGACACCTTCAATCAATTGCTCGGCGATGCCAACCTGCCGATCGAGAAATTCCCCGCCTATATCCAGGCCAAGGCTGCCCTCGACCAGGCCGAACGCGATCTCAATCACACCACGCTACGTGCGCCGATGAGCGGCACCGCAACGCAGGTGGATGCGATCCAGCTTGGCCGCTTCGTCACCGCCGGCACACCGGTGTTCAGCGTCATCGATGACTCCGCGCCATGGGTCGATGCCAACCCGAAGGAAACCGACATCACCCATCTGCGCATCGGCCAGCAGGTGACGCTGGATGTCGACTCGTTCCCCGACCACACCTTCCACGGCATCGTGCAATCGGTGAGCCCAGGCACCGGCGCGCAATTCTCGATCCTTCCGGCGCAGAACGCGACCGGCAACTGGGTCAAGATCGTCCAGCGCGTGCCGGTGCGCATCGCCTTCGACAAGACCGAAGACACGCATCTGCTGCGCGCCGGCATGAGCGTGAATGTGTCGATCGACACCAGGCGCAACCGCACGCTGGCCGGCCTTTTCGGACTCACCTCGGCTGCTCACGAAGTCCAGCAGCAATGACCGCCGATGGCGCACAATCTCCCTTACCAGCCGGCGCACGCCGGACGCTGGTGACTGTGTGCGCCATGTCGGCGACGATCATGCAGGCGCTCGACACCACCATCGCCAATGTCGCCCTGCCCTATATGCAGGGCAGCCTCGGCGCGTCGATGGACCAGATCAACTGGGTGCTGACATCGTATATCGTTGCCGCCGCGATCATGACCGCGCCGATCGGCTGGCTCGCCAACAGATTCGGCACCAAGAAGCTTTTCATCATCTGCGTCATCTGCTTCACCATCGCGTCACTGCTCTGTGGCATCGCGCAGAGCATCGAGCAGATGGTGCTGTTCCGCCTGCTGCAAGGCATGGGCGGGGCGGCTCTGGTGCCGCTCTCGCAATCGGTGATGCTGAATTCCTATCCGCCGGAGGAGCGCGGCTCGGCGATGGCGATCTGGGGCATGGGCGTGATGCTCGGCCCGATCATGGGCCCGACACTCGGTGCCTGGCTGACCGACAATTATTCATGGCATTGGGTGTTCCTCGTCAACCTGCCGGTGGGCATCATCACCGCCATCGGCCTCTTGATCTTCATGGACGAGACCAAGCCGCAGGATGGCCTCCGATTCGACTGGTTCGGATTTCTGTCGCTCGCCGTCGGCATCGGTGCGCTACAATTGATGCTGGATCGCGGCGAGCAGGTCGGCTGGTTCGAGGCAACGGAAATCTGGATCGAAGCGATCATATCGGCGATCGGCTTCTACTTCTTCTTCGCCCATTCGTTCACCACGACGAACCCGTTCATCCGCTTCGAATTGTTCAAGGACCGCAATTTCGTCAGCGGCTGCCTGTTCATGGTTCTGATCGGCATGACGTTGTTCGGCACCATGGCGCTGGTGACGCCGTTCCTGCAGAACGTGCTGAATTATCCGATCCTGTCGGCGGGCATGCTGCTGGCCTCACGCGGTATCGGCACGCTTGTGGCGATGATGATGGTGGGGCGTCTGCTGAGGATCATCCAGGCGCGCTATCTGATCCTCACTGGCCTGACCATCACCGTGTTCACGCTCTGGGAGATGACCGGCTTCACCGATTACACGTCCTCGCGCACCATCGCGATCTTCAGCATCATGCAGGGTGTCGGACTTGGTCTCGTCTTCGTGCCGCTATCGACCGTGGCCTTCGCCACGCTGCCGGGACATCTGCGCACCGACGGCGCGGCCATCTTGACGCTGGTGCGCAATATCGGCTCGTCGATCGGCATCTCGATGGTGATCGCGCAACTGACCAACACCACGGTGAAGATGCACGCGCATCTAACGGAATACATCACGCCGTTCCATGACGCGCTGAAAATGCCGGATGTCGCCGCGATCCTGAACACGGCGACCGATCAGGGCCGCGCGATGCTCGATGCTCTGATCACGCAGCAGGCGGCGATCATCGCCTATGGCAACGACTTCTACTTGCTGATGCTCTTGACCGTCGGCGCCATCCCGCTGGTGTTCCTGATCCGCAAGACGACGGCGCCGACAGCGGGTGGCGATCATGACGCGGTGTTGGATTAGAAACCAATATATCCTCCGCTCGTCCCCGCGAAGGCGGGGACCCAGAGTCAAGCAAAGACTGGATTCCCGCCTTCGCGGGAATGAGCGGAGTCTGTGGCTACATCGCGTAGCTAAGAAGCACTACCACCACCCACAAATTCCTTACGCACCTTGTCCGTATGCGCACCCAGCGACGGAATGGCTCCATAACTACGGCTCTCATGGAACACCGCCGCCGGTGCGGGCAATGACGCCGGGCCGCTCGGCGTGTCGACGGTGATCCGCCGCAGATGCGGATGCTGTGACAGCAGCGCACAATCATTCACGCGCGCGAAAGCGATATCGGCCTTTTGCAAAATGGCCATCAGCGGCTCCACATCGAAGCGCGCAAAGGCGTCGCTGACGACCCTATCGGTATCGGCACGATGGGTGACGCGGACAATGCTGGTGGCAAAACGCGGATCGTCCGCCAGCGCCGCATCGCCCAGCACCTTATCGGCGAGGACACGCCATTCACGATCGTTCTGGATCGAGATCAGGATATCGCCGCCATCCTTCGTCTTGAACACGCCATAGGGCGCAATCGCCGCATGCGCGAGGCCGATGCGCTTGAACGGATGCCCGCCTTCGTAGGAGAGCAGCGGCACCGTCATCCATTCCGCCATCGCATCGAATAGAGACACGGAAATCTCTGCGCCGTCGCCGGTTCGGCCACGCGCGATCAACGCTTCGAGGATTGCCTGATAGGCATTGATGCCTGCGCCGATATCGGCGACTGAAAAGCCGACACGCGCCGGCGCCCCCGGCCCGCCAGTTACGGAGGCCAACCCAACCTCCGCCTGGACCAGAAGATCGTAAGCCTTGCGCGACGCGAACGGCCCAGTCTCGCCATAACCGGAGATGGAGCAGCAGATCAGGCGCGGATATTTCTTTCGCAACTCGGCAATCGGAAAACCGAGTTTTCCGATCGCGCCCGGCTTGAGATTCTGCACGAACACATCGGCCTTTGCGAGCATCGCGGCAAACAGCGTCTTGTCATCCTCGTGCGCGAGATCGAGCACGACCGATTCCTTGCCGCGATTGAGCCAGATGAAATTGGCGCTTTCGCCATGCACATAGTCATCATAATAGCGCGCGAAATCGCCCTCCGGCCGCTCGACCTTGATCACGCGTGCGCCGGCATCGGCCAGCCGGCACGTCGCCTGCGGCGCTGCGACGGCCTGTTCGAGCGAGACGACGAGAAGACCTTCAAGCGGCAGCGACATTGACATATCCGTAAAACATTCAATCACTCGTCATCGCCGGGCTTGACCCGGCGATCTCGCTGAGGCGGGCACGCGCGACGCCACAATCACCTAATGATTTCATCATACAGATCATTCCAGCTTGGATTTCCTTGCGCAATAAGTCGCGTCTTCCATGCACGCGGCCAATGTTTGATGTTCTTCTCGCGCTGGATGGCATCGCGCGCCGCTGAATAAATTTCGAAGTGCACCAGGCGATCAATCCCGTACTGACATGTGAAGCCCTTATGACCTTGCTCCTGTGTTCATGAACACGTCGCACCAAATCACATAAATGGCTCCGCCCGGCCTGCTGGCGAGAATATAGAGATAATATTGCCGCATCCCTGTTGCGCCCCCAAGCGGCATCGCCGGGTCAAGCCCGGCGATGACGAGGGCATAGCTTAGCCATTGTACTCCGCCTGCTTCAATACGACCTCGGCAGACCGAGCACATGCTCCGACAGATAGGACAGGATCAGGTTGGTCGAAACCGGCGCGACCTGATAGAGCCGCGTCTCGCGGAATTTACGCTCGACATCATATTCTTCCGCGAAACCGAAGCCGCCGAATGTCTGCACGCACATGTCGGCCGCGGCCCATGAGGCGTCGGCGGCGAGAAGCTTCGCCATGTTCGCCTCCTCGCCGATGTCGGCGCCCTGCTCGTAACGCTCGGCGGCCTCGCACACCATGAGTTCAGCCGCGCGCATCTGTGCATAGGCGCGCGCGATCGGAAACTGCACGCCCTGGTTCTGACCGATCGGCCGGCCAAACACCGCACGTTCCTTCGCGTAAGCGGAGGCCCTGCCGATGAACCATTTCGCATCGCCGATGCATTCGGCTGCGATCAGGATGCGCTCGGCATTCATGCCTGATAGGATGTAGCGAAAGCCCTTGCCCTCCTCACCGATCAGCGCCGACGCCGGAATGCGCATATTGTCGAAGAACACTTCCGTCGTTGCATGATTCATCATGGTGCGGATCGGGCGGATGGTGAGGCCCTTGTCCTTGACCGCGCGCATATCGACCAGAAAGACTGACAATCCATCAGTACGTTTCTGCGCCTGATCGCGCGGCGTCGTGCGCGCTAGCAGCAACATCAGATCGGAATATTCCGCACGCGAGGTCCAGATCTTCTGGCCATTGACGACGTAGCTGTCACCATCGCGGGTCGCCGTCGTGCGCAGGCTCAGCGTGTCGGTGCCCGACGTCGGCTCGGTCACGCCGAAGGCCTGCAGGCGTAGTTCACCGCGCGCGATGGCGGGAAGATAATGTTGCTTCTGTTCCGCACTGCCATGCCGCAGCACGGTGCCCATCGTGTACATCTGCGCGTGGCAGGCCGCACCGTTGCAACCCGACGCATGGATCTCCTCCATGATCGCCGCTGCCGCGCGCATCGACAGGCCGCTGCCGCCGAACTCCTCAGGGATCAGCGCGGCGAGAAAGCCGGCCTTGGTCAACGCCTCGACGAAGGCTTGCGGATAGGCCCGCTCACGATCCAGCTCGCGCCAGTATTCGCCCGGAAAGTTCGCGCACAAGGCGCGGACGCTGTCGCGGATGGCGGAGAGCTCTTCGTCTCGCATCAATGCAACTCCATCCGGCCATTGTTGATGGCAATCACATCACGCTCCAGCACGCGGGCGCGGTAGCTGACGACATTACCTTCTTGCCACATCTCGGTGCGGATCGTCTCACCGGGATAAACCGGCGCGGAAAAGCGTCCGGCCATCG
>JAEXXW010000193.1 GCA_023405565.1 Pseudomonadota bacterium | reverse complement strand
CGCATATGTTGTCTGCCTGAATTTCTCGCCTTTTTAGTACGAGCAGCGATTCCGTATTAGCATTTGTTTCGGTCGTGTGGGGCGGCCATGTGGCGTGAGTTGGGGGCTAAAGGCGCTCTGGGAATTGCCGGACACGAGGATGCGGTCCGGCCTCAGCGTGACCTGTCTGGAGCGGTGCGCGACCCTCAGGGCGATCTGGCTTCCAGCCGGATTCGGCATCGCCTTGCACGTTGCCCGGAGATCGAATGCGTCCGGCATCTCGTGCATCCGGCACAGCTTGCCGCCGCTGAGTTGCGGTCGGCGGAAATCGGCACCGGCGCCGATCAGGTGCTGATCACTGAAGGGATCTTGTCGGAACGCGACTATGTCCGCGCCCTCGCCTTCCATCACGGCCTTGGCGTCGAGACCCTGGCGGACGTGCAGCGATCGGATTGCCCGCTGGATGACGATCACCTGCTCGAAAGCCTGGCCTGCGGTATCGTTCCGCTTGCCGTTGGCGGCGAGCGTCTTCTCGTCGTCGCGCCCTGGCAATTTTCTGCACGCCTGATGATCGCCAATCTCAAGCACGATGCGGGCATGCGATCCCGTCTGCGCATCACCACGATGGAATGGCTGCGCGACTTCATCCATCGCCGGATGGACGTCGCCGTCGGCCGCAGGGCGGCGTTCGATCTGCGCGCGACGCAACCTGCATTCTCCGCCGGCACGGCGCGAAGCCGCACGCCGCTTGCCTTATTCGCAACCGGCCTTGCCATCATGCTCATGCTTGCCGGTCTGCAAACCAGCCTGACGATCGTCGTCGATCTCGCGCTGGCCTTCGTCTTCCTCAGTTGGAGCGGCCTGCGTGTCTTCGCCATCCTCCTGTCGGCGGTGCCGCAACGATTGTCGCTGATACGGAGCGATGAATCCCTGCCGCTCTATTCTGTCATCGCCGCGATCTACAACGAAGCCGAATCGGTTCCGGCGCTCATCGAGGCGCTACGGCAAATCGACTATCCAAAGGAGCGGCTCGACATCAAGCTCGTGGTCGAGCGCGACGATGTGCTGACACGCGATGCGCTCGGCCGGCTCAATCTTGCCGCGCCGTTCGACGTCATCGTCGCGCCGTCCGCCGGGCCCCGCACAAAGCCGAAAGCCCTCAATGCCGCGCTGCCCTTCGTGCGCGGGCAATATGTCGTCGTCTACGATGCCGAGGACCGGCCGGAGCCCACGCAATTGCGGATCGCGCTCGCCGCGTTCCAGAACGGCAACAACAGGCTGGCTTGCGTGCAGGCGAGGCTCACCATCGACAACACGGCCGATAGCTGGCTGACACGCCTCTTCACCGCCGAATATGCCGGGCTGTTCGATGTCTTTCTGCCGGGTCTTGCCGCGTTTCGCTTGCCCCTGCCGCTCGGCGGCACGTCGAACCATTTTCGCACGGAAACATTGCGCGCACTCGGCGGCTGGGATCCCTACAACGTCACGGAAGATGCCGATCTTGGTATTCGCCTTGCGCGCATGGGCCTGCACACCACGATCATTCGCTCGTCAACCTATGAGGAAGCGCCGGCACGCCTGACCGCCTGGATCCGGCAACGCACGCGATGGTTCAAGGGCTATCTGCAGACCTGGGCGGTGCACATGCACAACCCATCGAAACTCTGGCGCGATCTTGGCACCGGCGGCTTTCTGGTCTTTCAGATGGTTGTCGGCGGCGCCGTGCTGGCCGCGCTCGTTCACGGAATCTTTGCTGGCGTCCTTGCCTGGCAAGTCGCATCGGGCCTGCTCTGGTCGGCGAAATCCGGTGTTCTCGACATGATGTTCACCGGACTTTATGTTATGATACTCACCACCGGCTACGCGCTATCAGCCTTGCTCGGCTTCATTGGCCTGTCGCGGCGGCGCGCGCTCGGCAGTGCATGGTATCTGATCTTCACGCCATTCTATTGGCTGTTGCTGTCTGTCGCGGCCTGGCGCGCAGTGTTTCAACTGATCAGCGCACCGTACCGCTGGGAAAAGACTCAACACGGCCTTGCACGAAACTCTCGTCGCAAAGCCACTCTAAGAAGAAGCTAGAGATAGCGCTTCAGTTCGACCGCCGCCTCTTCCGGTTTCCGCTTCAGGTTGAACGGCGCAATGAAGTGTCCGTTCTTGTCCATCAGATAGACCAGGGCGGTGTGGTCCATGGTGTAGCCGCCGCCGTCGAGCGGCACCTTCTTGGAATAGACACGATAGGCCTTTTCCATGGCCGCCACGGCAGACGGATCGCCGGTCAACCCGCGCAGGCGCGGGTCGAAGCTTGAGAGATATTCCTTCAGCACGTCCGGCGTGTCGCGTTCGGGATCGACCGAAACGAAATAGGCATTGACCCTGTCGCCGTCGTTACCCAATGCCTTGTAAAGCTCCGACATGTCGAACAAGGCCGTCGGACAGACATCCGGACAATGCGTGAAGCCGAAGAAGATCAGCGACGGCTTCCCCTTCAACACGTCCTCGGTCACCGTCTGCCCATTCTGATCGACCAGCTTGAACGGACCGCCAATGACCGATGGCGTGGCCACCTGCATGGGCGAACGCCCGACCACAAGCAACAGAACGACAGAGATCGCCAGCAAGCCGGTCATGAACGCGGCAAGGATTGTGATGATGCGGGTGGCTTGTTGGCTCATGAACAGATCCGATGGAAAGGCGGCTGGTCCTGCCTGTTCGTCCTTCTCAGCACCACGCTCAGAAGCAGGCCGCGATGCCGGCGCGGACGATCTCGAAAAACACCGCCGTGCCGTAATGGACCCAGAGCGCGCAGGCAACAGCCAGAAGCACGCCGAAAACCGCGCTCACTGCGGCGAGCGGCCAGATGGCGCGACGGGGTGTCGCAGTCGGGAGCGTTTCTGACATAGCGATCAAATAAGCCCCTCTTTGGCCCGGATCAACGCCCGGCCATTCCCGGCTTGCCGGACGGAACCGTTCTGGCATCGTTTCGTTACGGCTGGCCGGAAAGTTCTCTGTGACCACAGGGCTTTTTTCCAGCGTCACTTCGTTTTGAGACTATTATCCCCTCTCCTGCGACCCGTCCCCCACCCCCATCCAAGCCCGCAAAGCCACTCCCGCCATGGACAGCCTCCTCGCCCTCGCCGCCGATCCCGCCGCCTGGATCGCACTCGTGACGCTCGTGACGATGGAAGTGGTGCTCGGCATCGACAACCTGATCTTCATCGCCATCCTGACCAACAAGCCGCCGGCCCACCAGCAGCAACGCGCGCGCACTATCGGCATCGGGCTTGCCCTGATCCTGCGGCTGGCCTTGCTCGGCACGGTCGCCCTCATCGTGAAACTGACGACGCCGTTATTCACCGCCTTCGGTCACGGCTTTTCATGGCGCGATCTGATCCTCATTGCCGGCGGCCTGTTCCTTGTGTGGAAAGCCACCACGGAAATTCACCACAATGTCGATCCGGATCAGGGTCCCGACATGTTCAACACACAGGCCGCGCAACTCGGTTTCGCCTCTGCCATCGGTCAGATTCTGGTTCTCGATCTCGTCTTCTCGATCGACAGCATCATCACCGCCGTCGGCATGACC
>JAEXXW010000156.1 GCA_023405565.1 Pseudomonadota bacterium | reverse complement strand
CACCTATCTGGCGTCAGTGAGCCACGACCCAGATACGCCACCCTGCATTCATCCGTTACCGGGAGATCATCGCTTCCGCGCTGAAGGGTGGAAAAGGCAACCTTATAATTTCTGGGCGCAAGCGTTCCTGCTCAATCAGCAATGGTGGCACAATGCCACACATGATGTGCCGGGTGTCACACCTCATCACCAAGAAGTTGTATCCTTTGGTGCGCGCCAGATCCTCGACATGTTTTCACCGTCGAATATCGCTCTCGCCAACCCCGAGGTGATTGACAAGACAATCAAGACCGGTGGCACGAATTTTATTCAGGGCTTCCGAAACTGGCTGGAGGATATCAACCGCCTGGCGACAAGGCAGCCGCCCGTCGGCACCGAAAATTTTGTCGTCGGAAAAGACGTGGCAGTGACACCGGGGAAAGTGATCTATCACAATCACCTGATCGAGCTGATTCAATATAAACCGACGACCGAGACGGTGCGAGCCGAGCCGATACTTATCGTGCCGGCCTGGATCATGAAGTATTACATTCTCGATCTGTCACCGCATAACTCGCTCATTCGCTATTTGGTGACACAGGGCTATACCGTCTTCTGCGTTTCCTGGCGCAATCCCGACGCTGCCGATCGCGGCCTTACGATGGATGATTACCGCCGACTAGGAGTGATGGACTCACTTAACGCCATCAATGCCATTGTTCCGGGGCAAAAGATCCATGCAACCGGCTATTGCCTCGGCGGCACTCTCCTTGCGATTGCCTCGGCCGCCATGGCGCGCGCCGGCGATGACAGGCTCGCATCCCTGACGCTATTGGCCGCGCAAACAGACTTCACCGAACCGGGTGAGCTCGCCCTTTTCATCGACCACAGCCAAATGCATTTTTTGGAAAGCGTGATGTGGAATCGCGGCTATCTCTCCGCGGATCAGATGGCCGGCGCCTTCCAGCTTCTTCGTACCAATGATCTCGTGTGGTCCCGTCTCGTCCATGATTATCTGATGGGAGAACGGACGCCGATGATCGATCTCATGGCGTGGAATGCCGATTCCACGCGAATGCCCTATAAGATGCATGCGGAGTATCTGCAACGTCTATATCTGGATAACGAGCTGGCAGCCGGCCGCTTTATGGTGGACGGTCGGCCAGCGACCCTTCAGAATATTCGGGCGCCCATGTTCGTTGTCGGCACCGAGCGCGATCACGTCGCGCCATGGCGCTCCGTCTACAAGATCCATTATCTGAGTGATACTGAAGTCACGTTTGTTCTCACCAGCGGCGGACACAACGCAGGCATTGTCAGCGAGCCCGGACGCCCAGGGCGGCGCTACCGCGTGGCACTCAAAAGTGCAGATGGTCTTTGTCTCAGTCCGGATGAATGGCTGGAAGCCGCGGAAACGAAGCAGGGATCGTGGTGGGACGCGTGGCTGGCATGGCTCGACAGTCGATCCACAGCAGATCGCAAGCCGCCGCCAGGAATGGGTTCGGAAACGCAAGACTATAAGCCGACCGAAGATGCACCCGGCACATACGTTTTATTGAGATGACGTCACCATGAGCGACTTTCTTCGAAACCGGACGATCGATGAATTGCAGATTGGCGATACCGCATCACTGGTGCGCATCGCCGGCCGGGATGACATCGATCTCTTTGCGACTGTTTCTGGCGACGAGAACCCGGCGCACCTTGATGCGACGTTTGCTGCCACGGATCCTTTCGGCCATATCGTCGCGCACGGCATGTGGACTGGTGCGCTGATCTCGGCGGTTCTGGGTACGCAATTGCCCGGGCCCGGCACAATTTATCTGGGGCAGGAGTTGAAGTTTCTGAAGCCGGTCGCTTTGGGAGACACAATCACGGCAACTGTCAGCGTAAAAGAAAAGCGCGCCGGGAAACGGATCGTTATTCTCGACACCGTTTGCACCAACCAAAACGGCGACACAGTGCTGGTCGGCACCGCCACCGTGATGGCGCCGGATCGCGCAATCGAATGGCCACGTACACGGCTTCCTGATGTGTCGCTGAGACGGCATGATCGCTATGATGCCTTCATAAAGCGAGCAAGACTTACTCTACCTGTCCAAGCGGCAATTGTTCATCCTTGCTCGACATCAGCGATACAAGCCGCAATTGAGATGCGTAACGAAGGATTGTTCGAACCTATTCTGATTGGGCCCGAGCACAAAATCCGTGAGGCCGCTGAAACCGCGCAGGTATCGCTGGAGGGTTTTGTCATTGATTCCGTCCCGCACAGTCATGCAGCCGCCGATCGCGCCGTGGCACTTGCGGTGGCCGGAAAGGTTTCGGTGCTTGTCAAAGGTAGCCTTCACACCGACGAGCTATTGAACGCGGTTGTCGCGCCCGGATCCGGACTGAGGACGGAACGGCGGATCAGCCATGTCTATGCGCTCGATGTTCCGGCTTATGACAAGCCACTTATCGTTACCGATGCAGCGATCAATATCCTGCCGACTCTGGAACAAAAACGCGACATCTGTCAGAACGCGGTTGATCTTCTTCATACTCTCGGCATGGAACTACCGCTCGTGGCCGTGCTTGCCGCAGTTGAAACCGTTAATCCAAAGATGCCCGCCACGCTGGATGCCGCAGCTTTGACGGTTATGGCCGCACGTGGCCAGATCACTGGCGCCATTGTCGATGGACCACTGGCGTTTGACAACGCCATCAGTATCGATGCCGCACGTACGAAGGGAATTGTTTCTCCTGTTGCGGGACGGGCGGATATTCTGCTGGTACCTGACCTTGAGGCCGGCAACATGCTGGGGAAACAACTGATCTATTTTGCGGGGGCCACCGCCGCGGGCCTTGTCCTCGGCGCACGCGTTCCGATCGTTTTGACAAGCCGGTCGGACTCGGTGAAAGCGCGGATCGCATCGGCTGCGCTCGCCAAGCTGACGATCGCACCGCGTGCTCCAAAAGGCATCGTGACATCGTGAGGCCGGTATGCTGTTGACCTTCAATGCCGGCTCATCAACCGTCAAGATCGGGCTTTTCGAACTGAAGGCGATCGGCCCTCGCCGCGTTGCCAAGGCAGTGATCGATTTCCAGAAAGAGCCACTCAACTTCCGTATCACCGAGGGGCCGTCAAACTATAATGTGCCTCTAGAGGCCAGAGCATCGGATGATCTCGCTCCGGTGATAGCGGAAGCATTCAGCTGGCTCACCAAGCATTTCGATATGAACACTGTCGTTGCCGTCGGCCATAGGCTTGTACATGGCGGCGATGTCTTCTCGGGGCCGGTCGTTCTTGACGATGCAACGATTGCGGCTATCGACAAGCTGACGATGCTTGCACCGCTGCATCAGCCACAAAGTCTGAGGTTGATTCAAGCAATACGACAGCTCAAACCCGATACTCCGCAATTGGCTTCGTTTGATACAGCCTTTCATGGGACTAATGCCGACGTCGTTCGTCGTTTCGCCATTCCGCGTGTGTTTTTTGATGAAGGCGTCAAGCGATATGGCTTCCACGGCCTCTCTTACAAGTTCATTGCTCGAGCTTTGGAGCGATATACACCAAGCGTGGCGAGAGGTAAGGTTGTAGCGGCACATCTAGGAAGCGGAGCCAGCCTATGCGCTCTCGAAAATGGTCAAAGCCGCGACACCAGCATGGGCTTTTCCACGCTGGACGGCATTCCGATGGCAACCCGCTGCGGAGCGCTGGATCCTGGCGTTCTGCTTCACCTGCTAGGCGCTGGCGGAAAATCTCTCGGTGAAGTCGAAGACGTCCTGTACCACAAGTCTGGACTACTCGGTGTTTCTGGTATTAGCGCAGACAGCCGCGCGCTGTTGGCCGCGAACGAACCCGAAGCGCGTGAAGCGATCGATCTTTTTACTTTTCGCATAGCTGGTGAAATAGCTCGTCTGACAGCAACGCTCGGAGGCATTCAAGCGATCGTCTTCACGGCCGGGATTGGTGAAAATCAGCCGCTCATCCGCGAAAAAATCTGTGATCGTCTCGGTTGGCTTGGGGTGAAGCTCGATACCGCAGCGAATGAAGCCAACGCGGAGCGGATCAGCGCGTTGCTGAGCCGTGTTTCAGTCTTCATCATTCCAACCGACGAAGAACAGGTCATCGCGGATGAAGCGGTCTTTGTTCTGAATAGTAAGATGCCACGTTCCGACCCATGATCCATCTCCCTTCGGTCGGTGGCCACCGGTTCCCGAAGATGGGTGAACGCGAGAGGGAGCCGACGGCTCCCGTGCTCCTTATGGAGTAATCGCGACTTTCAGCACTTGATCGCGCTGATTTGAGAACAGATCATAGGCGGATTCGATGTCGTCAAGCTTGAAACGATGCGTCACCATTGCGCCGAGATCGATCCGGTTCGATTCGATGACGGCCATCAGACGCCGCATGCGCTCCTTCCCGCCAGGGCACAACGAAGTCACGATCGTATGGTCTCCTAAGCCCGCGGCGAAGGCACCGAGCGGAATTTTCAGGTCTGACGAATAGACGCCAAGGCTCGACAATGTTCCGCCCGGTCGAAGAATGCGAAGACAAGCCTCGAAGGTTGCCTGCGTGCCTAGCGCTTCGATCGCAACATCGACGCCCCGTCCGTCGGTGAGCTCCAGAATCTGTTTGGCAGGCTCGCCCTTGCTGAAATCAACAAGGTGATCGGCCCCAAGACGCTTCGCCATCGCTAGGCGCTCTGGCAGACGATCCACGGCGATAATGGTCGACGCGCCCATCAGTTTGGCACCTGCCGTTGCGCAAAGTCCAATCGGTCCTTGGGCGAAAACTGCGACAATGTCGCCGATCTTCACGCCGCCGCGCTCAGCACCACTGAAACCGGTCGACATAATGTCGGGACACATCAGTACCTGTTCGTCGCTCAGACTGTCGGGAATAGGCGAAAGGTTGGCTATGGCGTCGGGCACACACAGGTATTCGGCTTGGCAACCATCGATGGTGTTACCAAATTTCCAGCCACCCATCGGCTTCCACCCATGCTTGGTTCCTGCGCCGTCTTGCGAGCAAAACCCACAAAGACAAGCATTGCTGGTACCGCTGGGGGTAATGGCACCTGCTATCACGCGCTGCCCCTCGCGGAAACCGGCCACTGCAGACCCGAGTTTTTCGATCACACCGACCGGCTCATGGCCAATCGTCAAGCCTTTTGCGACCGGATATTCACCCTTCAGGATGACCTGACCGAGGTTCTAGTCCAGGCGCATTGAGAGCTTATTGCATCGCGATCTCCATTTCGAGTGGCTTCATGTCGCTGTAGGCTG
>JAEXXW010000134.1 GCA_023405565.1 Pseudomonadota bacterium | reverse complement strand
CTCGCCATGTCCTCCGGGCTTTTCATTGGTGAACATCGCTGCCCAGATTTTGTTGGCATCGAAATTGCTGCCGTCTGCATCAAGCAGCGTATGGGGTGTTGCGTTCAGGATTCTGGGGGTGAAGCGTTCTCTGATCAGGCAGCCTTGTCCATAACGGCCGTTTGAATTGAAGCCATAGCCTATCACAGGTTTCCCGTCACGAATGACATCGGTGACCACAGCCACAAGACTCAGTGTCATCTTGGAGAAATCGATGAAGGCATTGGCGATCGGCGAGGCGATCGGAGCAGTGCGCTCCCGGATATCTACGATACGCATGGAATCTGCTTTTTTCTCTTCGCTGGAATTTGTGTGCGAGTCTCAATCGGCATCGCTCTGCGCCAGCAGCGGTCATCGCGATATTGCGCCAATGGCGGCCCTTCACCAACCAGGCGGCAAAGTGCGCGGGACGATATGCATTCTTTCACTCTGTTTTCTGTTGCGATCATAACGGAAACAGGGCCTGTGTCAGCCATCTCTGAAATGGTCTTTTTTCACGATAGACGTTCCCATATAAGATGGCCGAGCTGACCCTCGGAGGGCATCGTGAAAGCTTTTGATCCGGTTTCCCTGCGTCTCTTCGTGGCCGTCTGCGAGGAGCGGAATATTGCGGCGGCCGCTCGTCGGGAGGCCATTGTGCCATCAGCTGTCAGCAAGCGTATCGCCCAGATGGAGGACGAAGCTGCCGTCAAACTGCTCGAACGTGGAAGGCGGGGTGTTACTGTGACTCCCGCCGGGGAAGCGCTCTGCCGTTATGCGCGTGAATCGCTCCAATTGCTGGATCGCATGCAGTCGGAACTGGGCGCTTTCGCGGAGGGTGTGCAGGGCCATGTGCGCGTTTTCGGCAGCAAATCGGCGGTGGCGCAATTTTTGCCGGTCGACATCAGCGTCTTCGCTAAACGATATCGCGACGTTCGGGTCAGTCTTGAAGAGCGCGAGATCTGGGAAGTCGTTCGCGGTGTCGAAGAGGGGCGGGCGGATATTGGCGTTTGCTGGAATGCCGTGGATCTGCACGACTTGCGAACCTTTCCATATCACAGTGACCATCTGGCGGTGGTTGTCCACTCCGCGCATCCCCTGGCGAAGCGGGCATCGGTTTCGTTCGCGCAGACGATAGACTACGAGCATATTGACATCCTGGCGCGCAGCATCATGCAATCGACGCAGCGAAGTGCCGCTGCCGCCGTTGGCAAGCAGATGCGCTATCGGATACAGGTTTCGACCGTGGATGCAGCCTATCGGATCGTTGCGGCCGAACTGGCCGTTGCGATCGTTCCGCGCGAGGAGGCACGCGCCGTTCAACAGGCATTGGGGCTGAAGGTGATCCCTCTACGGGACGCGTGGGCAAAGCGCAAATTTGTTATATTGGTGAGGAAAAAAGGGTTGAGCCTGCCGGCACAATTGCTTGTCG
Source organism: Pseudomonadota bacterium (assembly GCA_023405565.1). GTDB lineage: Bacteria > Pseudomonadota > Alphaproteobacteria > Rhizobiales > Xanthobacteraceae > Pseudorhodoplanes. The sequence continues at coordinate 3,094 of JAEXXW010000134.1, read as the reverse complement.
AAAGCTTGCGGGAAGCAGCCCACACCTAACTCCCACACAATGAAAGTCGCATGGTGCGATTGTCTGTGCCGATCAATGACCGAATGATCGTGCCGGCGCGGCATCTGCGATCGTTTCGCTTACGATCGTTTCACTCGCGATCGTTTCACTTGGGCGCCGTGGCTTTCTCGAGGAAGTCCATCAGGGCGTTGCGATCGTCGGCCGATGTGATGCGTTGTTCGGGCATCTTCGTGCCCGGTGTGTAATGCATCGGTCCTTTTTCGAACAGCTCGGCCACTGTCTCCCTGGTCCAGACGATATTCATCTGCTTGAGTGCAGGTGAAAAGTTATAGCCTGGCAGTGATGCAATGCGGCGCCCGAAAATGCCGTGCAATGTTGGTCCCGCGCGATTGCCTTCATCGGGCGTGAGCGTGTGGCAGGCAACGCAGGCGCGATACACTTCCGCGCCGCGGTCTCCGGCATAGGCAGCCAGCGGATCGTCCGCACCGCTGGCGACGACAGCGCCGAGATGATCGCCGGTCAGTGCATCCCAGCGGCGCACAAGGCGATCCGTCCCGCCTGTAATGAGAGTTTTGTTGTCACCGGCAAATGCCACCGACCAGACGGGAAGACCAGGGCCGACCAGTGTGCGCATAACCTTGCGGTCCTTGCGATCGACGATGCTGACTGAGCCGCGGATGCCGGCGGCTGCGATCAGCGAGCCGTCCGGCGAAGCCGCAAGGGAAATCACGGGGCTGTCGGCCACATCGATTTGTGCATGTTGTTTGCCCTCGATACCCAGAAGATAGATGCGCCCGTCGGCGCCGCCGGTGACGATCTCGCCGTCCGGCGAGACAGCAACAGCATTGAGCGGTGTCGGCAGTGTCGCGATGATCGGGGCGCCACCGCTCAGCGGCCAGATCCGTATGGTGGCGTCATAGGAGGCGCTGACAAGCGACTTGCCGTCGCGCGTGAACGCGACGCCATTCACATTCTGCTCGTGTCCGTTCAGCACACGCGGCTCGCCACCCGACAAAGGCCAGAGCCGGATGCTCCGGTCCCAGGACGCCGATGCGAGGGTTTTGCCATCGGGCGAGACGGCGAGCGATACGATCGGCGCGGTATGTCCTTCGAACACCTGTTCCGGAAGGGCGCTTCCCTTCCGCCAGATGGCGATCTTGCCATCCTCGCCGGCCGTCGCCTGCCGGTCGTTGTCGATGATCGCGACTGCGTTCACCGCGCTGTCGTGAAAGCGCAGCACCTGTTCGGCGGCGTCACGCGTGAGCGACCAGCGGATCGCGGACGTATCGAAACTGCCGGATATGGCCGTCTCGCCGTCGCTACTCACAGCCACGGCCCGCACAGGGCCGCCATGGCCGCGCAATTGCGCGTCAGCGGGTGTGCCGGCGAAAGGCAAGAGAAGAGCGATCGCGGCGATTGAACGAACCAGCCGCGTCATCGGCTAACTCTGCGAGTTCTCTTTGCGCTCGCGCAGATAATCGTCGGTCGTACGCGGCTTCGGACGCTCCGGGGCACCATAGGGATCGAACGATTCCTCGGTCATGACGATGACACGACAATCCTCGCACATCTTGAGGACTTCAAGGCGTTTCGCCTGGCCCTTGAACATCCAGTGCTTGCCTTCGAGCTTCGCGGTCACACGTTCGATCGTGCTTTTCACGCCGAACGGCTTGTCGCAGCGGATGCAATGGAATGGTTCTTCTTCCTTAATGACACGCGAGGCCGTCGTCGCAGCGCGGAAATCAATCTGCGGCCGGAGCGTGATGACCTTTTCCGGACAGGTCGCCGCGCAAAGTCCGCATTGTACGCAGGCATCCTCGGTGAATTTCAGCATCGGCCGCTCGGGATCGGCCGAGAGCGCGCCGGTCGGACAAGCCGAGACGCAGGACAGACACAGGGTGCAGCCTTCGACATTGACATCAACGGCGCCGAATGGGGCACCGGCCGGCAGCGCGATCACATCGACGGGCGAGGGCGCCGCGCGATGCAGCTCGCGCAGGGCGAGACGTTGTACATCGCGCTTGCCGCCGACCGGCAGGAACGAGGCCGGCTGTTTTGCGGCGATGCCAGGCGCCAGGCTGCGCAATTCTTCCCCCAGCGCATCCGGATCATCGGTCTCGATGGTCGCAACTGCGCCACTCTCGAAGCCGAGGCCCGTCAGAATGGGTTCCGCAAACCCGATTGTGCGGCGCAGGCCCGTGACATCGTGCTTTGGCCGGGCGCGGAGCAGGAATCGGATCGCCGTTGCGCCATAGGCGAAGGACGCGGCGATCGCTTCCAGCCCAACCTGCGTGGTTTCATTGACGGCGACCGGAATGACATTGGCCGGCAATCCGTCGCCGTAGCGCGCGAGGGCGTCGATCGTGTCGGCGCCATGCGTCTCATCATGAATGAGCAAAACGGGATTGCTGCCACCCGCATCGCGATAGGTGGTCAGTATCGTGCGCAGACGGCGCATCAGAGCATCGGCTGCCGGCAATGCATATCCCGCAGCGCCGGTGGGGCAGGCGGCAGCACATTGGCCGCAACCGGCACAGATATGCGGGTCGATGGCGACGTGGTTGCCGGCCGGCGTGATGGCGCCAGCAGGGCAAAGATCAAGGCAGCGATGGCAGCCGACCAGACGCGAACGCGAATGTGCGCACAGATCCTCTTTGAATTCGATGTAACGCGGCTTGTCGAAGGTGCCGACGAGGTCGCGTGCCTTCAGCGCGGCACGCGAAACAGCAGCAGGATCGCGCGGGTCAGCGCGCAGATAGCCGTCACGCAGATCGGAGGCCGAAAAGAGCGGTGTGCTGCCGGACAGATCAAGAATGATGTCGCAATGCGATGTTGCGCCATTGCGCGGCGCGCCAAACGACAAGGCTCCGCGTGACGACGGTGCGGGTGGTGCATAATCATCAACCGCGATCTCGAATGCCCCGAGAAAGCCCTTGGCGGCGCGGATCGTGCCTTGCACGACCGGAAATTCGGTGACGCGGCGTGGCGCGATGTCCTTGGGCCGGGAAATCATCACGGTGACGTCGAGGTGATCCTTCAGGAGATCGGCGGCCTCGATCGCTGTCTCGTCAACGCCGTAAATGAGAATGATGCC
>JAEXXW010000096.1 GCA_023405565.1 Pseudomonadota bacterium | reverse complement strand
GCCCTGCGCGGTATCGTCGCCAACGTCGCATCGAACGAAACCTTGTCCAGCCTGTCGGAAGAGGTGCGGGGATTGTCGGCCAAGGTGGACCGCGTCGCCGCGTCTTCGCGGGTTCTCGATCCCGAAGCGATGAAAGCGCTGGAACAGCGCATTGCGGAACTGCCCGTTCTCGGTGCCATCGAACGCGGCTTTGCCGATCTCAAGGCCCGGCTCGATTCGCTGCAGATCGCACCGCAATCCGCCATTAACCCGACACCGGCGGTCGATCACCTCAAACGCGATCTCATTCGCACCCAGGATTCGCTCGAAGCGGTGCATTCGACTCTCGGCCATCTGGTCGACCGCCTCGCCATGATCGAGGGCGGCATCCGCGAGGCCCGCTTCGCCGCCGAAACGCCGCCGGCCACGGCGCCTGTCACACCGCCGAAAGCGTCGGCACAGACAAAAACGGATCTGCCTCCGCCGCCCGCGTCCGAAAAACCGCGTATGCCGCAAGTGAAGCCGATGCCGGCCCCTGCAGTCGAGATCGGCAAAGCCCCATCGCCCGCCGCAACAAAGCCGGCGGAGCAGGAGCCGCTGCCGATCGCGCCGGCGATCGGTGCGCCTCCGCCTGCCAAGACATCGCCGCAACAGCGCGAGCGGTCGCCGATCGACGCACATCTGCCACCGGATTTCCCGCTCGAGCCTGGCTCCGGCGCACCGCGCGCACGGCCAAGTTCATCGGCCGCCGAACGCATTGCCGCGTCGGAAGCGGCTTTGGGCACCGCCAATCCGGGTGGGGCCAATCATCCGGGCCAGACCAATTTCATCGCTGCGGCCCGCCGCGCGGCACAAGCCGCGGCCTCGACCACCTCGGACGATCCAGCCAAAACGCCCGACGAGCCGGAAGAAGCCTCCAAGTCGATCGGCCAAAAGATGCGCTCGCTCTTTGTCGGCGCCAGCGCGATCCTGATTGTCGTCGGTGCCGGACGGCTCGCGCTCGATTATTTCGACACCGGCAACGAACCGGTCTTCTCCGAGGTCAACGAGCAGACCGATATCGATGTCGCCGAAGCGCCTTCGGCGCAACAGCCTGTCGCGCCAAATGCTCTGACGCCAGCGCCGGCCTTGCAGCCAAAAACACCGGATGTGTTCAACACGACGTCGTCGGGCGTCATCCTTCCCGAACGTCAGAAGCCGGCAACGCCGGCGGTTGCAGGGCAGCTCGACCTCGATGCCACCGGCTCCGTCGCCCACCGCAATACGACAACCTCCGCCACACCGCGCGAACCGCTTCCGGCGCTGTCGGACAAGCTGCCGGCACTTCTCCGCGCGGCCGCGGCAAAGGGACAGCCTGGGGCCGATTACGAGATCGGTATCCGTTATATCGACGGCACCGGCGTGCCGCAGAATACCGAGGAAGGCGTTCGCTGGCTGGAGCGCGCCTCCAATGCCGGCCTTGCGCCGGCTCATTTCCGGCTCGGCGGCCTCTATGAAAAAGGTCTCGGCGTCAAAAAGAACCTGGATACGGCTCGCCGCCATTACGTGATCGCAGCGGAGAAAGGGCATGCCAAAGCGATGCACAATCTGGCTGTGCTCTATGCCGAAGGTGTCGACGGCAAGCCCGACTATAAATCCGCCGGACAATGGTTCCGCCGCGCGGCCGAACATGGCGTTGCCGACAGTCAATATAATCTCGGCATCCTCTATGCGCGCGGCATCGGGATCGAGCAGAACCTGCCGGAATCCTACAAGTGGTTCTCACTCGCCGCCCTGCAGGGCGACCGGGATGCGGCCAAGAAACGCGAGGATGTCGGCGCGAGGCTCGATCCGGCTTCACTGGCCGCAGCCCGCGTCGCTGTGCAGTCCTTCACGCCGCAACAGCAACCGGATGAAGCCATCGCCGTGCAATCGCCTCCGGGCGGCTGGGACCGGCCCGCGGCCGAAACCGCGCCGGCACCAAAGAAGCCGCGGACCAGCGGTGGCGCAAGAGTCACAGCGTCTTAACGCTAGACTCCGAACGCCCGAACTTCCCCACATTTCATTCGACTAATCGGCACAACTCTGTACGGATGGCTCCGAAACGCGGCGTCATTCGGCGGCCGCGCGCCGGATCATTGCCGTATCGTCCATCGGGGCTCCCACATGGAGCCTTCAACGACGGCGTATGCCTGTGCAAATCTACCTTCCGATCGCCGATCTGCCGGTCAACATCTTCCTCCTGTTCGGGATGGGGCTTGCGGTCGGTTTCATCTCGGGGATGTTCGGCATTGGCGGCGGTTTCCTGATGACGCCGCTCCTGATCTTCATCGGCATCCTGCCAGCCGTCGCGGTGGCGACGGTGTCGAGCCACATTGCCGCGTCATCGGCATCGAGCGCGATCAGTTACTGGCGGCGCAAGGCGATCGACGTTCCGCTGGCGCTGATGCTGCTGGTCGGTGGTATCGTCGGCACGGCCGGCGGCGTGTGGCTGTTCACATTATTGCGCTCGGCCGATCTGCTCGACCTTGTGATCGCGCTGTCCTACGTCGTCCTGCTGATGACCGTCGGCGGCCTGATGATCAGCGAGGCCGTGCGCGCGATCATACGCACCTATCAGGGCTACCCTGTCGTGCTGCGCCGGCCGGGCAGCCACACATGGTTGCATGGGCTGCCGTTCAAGGTCCGGTTCAAGCGATCGAAAATCTACGTCTCGGCCATTCCGGTGCTGGGGATCGGCCTGATCATCGGCTTTATCGGTTCGCTGATGGGCATCGGCGGCGGCTTCCTTCTGGTGCCGATGCTGATCTATTTCCTGCGCGTGCCGACCGCGACCGTCATCGGCACCTCGACCGTTCTG
>JAEXXW010000072.1 GCA_023405565.1 Pseudomonadota bacterium | reverse complement strand
AATCTGCGGACGAAATTGGACATTCGCCGCATTTCCGGGCGTGTCTTGTAGGATAACGAGCAGGTTCGGGGGCAGTCGGAGACGATGCGATGATTGGCTGCGCAGGAATTGAGCATGTTGCCGCGGCAAAACCCGCGTCACATAAATTTCCTATGTGAATCAAATCGATCGCAGCAGGTCCGTGAATTGCAACCGTCCCGCGCATACGACAAAATGACTGCGATGAATTCTGATTTGAAACACCGGATTCGATTCGCCGGCGCTTTTGCGCTGGTTGTCTTTTTTATATGGGCCGGTGTCGCGGCAGCGTCCTGGTCTGCAGAGGCATCGGACCATCCGCTGCTGCTTTCCAGCCAGTCGAAGAAAAAGGCGGCCAAAAAGAAATCGGCGCCCGCGAAAGCCGAGAAGATGGAAGGGCTGCCGCCGCGCATCCCTTTCACCTCCGGCGATCAGGATGTCGCGGCGATTCCCGGTATGCCGGACGCGCGCTTCTGGGCCGATTCCGAAAAGGAATATCTGCGCGCTCTGCCACAGGAGCGAGGTCCCTGGCTTATCCTCTCGACCGGTGGCTCCGATGGCGCTTTCGGCGCCGGCCTCCTGAATGGCTGGAGCAAGGCCGGCACGCGGCCGGAATTCACGTTGGTCAGCGGAACCAGCACAGGCGCGCTGATCGCCCCCTTTGCGTTTCTAGGTTCCAAGTATGATGACGCCTTGCGTGACGCCTACACCACCATCGGCGCCATCGACATTTTCGAGGTCGGCGGCAAGGGTGAGAGCTTTCTCGATACCTGGCCGCTGCGGGACCTGATCGCCAAGCGGGTCACGCCCGACCTGTTGAAGGCTATCGCCGCCGAACACGCCCGGGGGCGCCGTCTTTTCATCACGACGACCAACCTCGATGCCGGTCGGCCGGTCGCCTGGGATATCGGCGCGATTGCAACCCATGGCGGCGACAAGGCGGTCGATCTCGTCCGCAAGGTGATGATCGCTTCGATCAGCATCCCCGGTGCGTTCCCGCCGATGCTGATCGACGTCGAGGCGAACGGACGCAAGATCCAGGAAATGCACGTCGATGGCGGTCTTGGCGCCCAGTTCTTTGTGGCGCCCGACTCGATGCTTGTCAGCACCAGCATGGCCAGCCTGCGGGCGAGTGATCTCTACATCATTGCCAATATGAAGCTCGGCTCAGATTTCGAGGTCACCGAGCGCAATACGCTCAGCATCCTGGGCCGCACCGTTGCCGCGGCGATCCGCATTGTCATTCGTAACGCGATCGACCGTGTCTATGCGACCGCCAAGCGCAACAATGTCGGATTTTACCTCGCCTTTGTCGATCAGGGCTTTTCCGCTCCTGCGCGGGGGCCATTCGATACGGATTACATGAAAGCTCTTTATGAAGCCGGTTTTGCCAAGGGCAGCGGCCCCCATCCATTTTTACGTGAACCGCCGGACTTCTCGGATCAACCAAGGAACGCAGCCCGCTGAACCGGGCCCGGAAGGAAATTGTATTATGATCAAGCTGAAAACTGGCCTCGCCGGCGTTTTGCTGGCCGCCGCCCTATCGGGCGGCATTGTGACGCCTGCCAATGCCCAGGCTGCCTATGACGGCCTTTGGAGCGTTCTGATTATTACGGAACAGGGAACATGCGACCGGGGCTATCGCTATGCGATCCGTATCAAGGGCGGTAATGTCACGCATGCCGATCCGGCCAATTCCAGTTTCCGTATCAATGGACGAGTGAGCGGCAACGGCGCTACGCGTGTCAGTGTGGCGCGCGGCGACCAGAGCGCCAATGGCAGCGGCCGGATCAGCCGCGATGCCGGCGCGGGGCGCTGGAAATCGGCCAAGGGCGAATGCTCAGGCATCTGGCAAGCCGAGCGCCGCGGCAGCTAAACGCAGCGGCTTTCCGAAAAAATCCTTTTAAACAGATGCTTGCCGGTATCTCCTGACATTCTGACGTTAAAGCAGACTGTCAGGACAATGCTGGCATAGACGCCGATCCTGCTTATCTGTAACCGGTTGTGACTGCGCGGTTTTCGCCGCGCTGTCCTGTTTTGTATGGCCGGCGCATTCAAGGGATGGCGAACGTCTTTTCCAACATTCTCGAACAGGCTCGCCTGACGTCTCAGGCCTTGATCGAGTACGGCAACAACCTGTTCGAGCCGACGGTGCGGCTCGGGGTGACGGGCCTGTCGCGCGCGGGCAAGACCGTGTTTATCACCGCGCTCGTGCATGGCCTGCTGCGCGGCGGACGCTTTCCTGTTTTCGAGGCGCTGGCAGCCGGACGGATCGCGCGGGGCCGGCTGGCACCACAGCCGGACGACACCATTCCGCGCTTTGCCTACGAGGCTCATCTCGACGCTCTGCTGAAAGGCCGTGAATGGCCGGAATCGACCAAGCAGATCAGCGAACTGCGTCTCATCATCGATTACCAGTCGCAGAACGGTTCGATGCGCGAGCTGACGCTCGATATCGTCGACTATCCCGGCGAATGGCTGCTCGATCTGCCGCTGTTGAAACTGAGCTACGAGGACTGGTCGCGGCAGACGATCGCCCTGTCACGGCAGCCGGACCGCGCCCATCTCGCCGCCGACTGGCATCGCGATCTGGCAACGCTCGATCCGATGGCGCCGGAGAACGAACTCGCCGCACAGGCATCGGCACAGCATTTCACGCAATATCTGCGGGCCTGCCGCGACGAGCGTTTTGCGCTGAGTCTCTTGCCGCCGGGTCGTTTCCTGATGCCGGGAGAACTCGCCGATTCACCTGCCCTCACCTTCGCGCCGCTCGACCGGCTTGAAGGCAGCGCACCCTCCGGGTCGCTCTGGGCGATGATGCGACGGCGCTATGAATCCTACAAGGATGCGGTCGTGCGGCCGTTCTATCGCGACCATATCGCGAGGCTCGATCGTCAGGTGGTACTGGTCGACGCGCTGACGGCACTGAATGCGGGACCGGATGCTGTGCGCGATCTCGAACGCGCGCTGATCGCCATTCTCGACAGCTTCAATATAGGCCGCAACAGCATCATTTCGGCGCTGTTTTCGCCGCGCATCGACAAGATCCTGTTTGCCGCCACTAAAGCCGATCTCCTGCATCACACCTCGCATGACAGGCTGGAGCGCATTCTCGAACGCCTCGTCAGCGATGCGGCCAAGCGCGCGAATTTCACCGGCGCCAAGATCGACGCCATCGCCATGGCTTCGGTGCGCGCAACGCGCGAGGCCAATGTCGGCGGGTCGCTGCAGGCGATCATCGGCACGCCGCTGGCCGGCGAGCAGGCAGGCGGCCGCGTGTTCGACGGGCAATCCGAGATCGTGATCCATCCCGGTGATCTGCCGGAGGATACCGAGGCGATCTTCAACAATGGTGATGGCGGCTTCCGCGGCCTTGCCTCCGCGTCGTCGGACGATGCTGATTACCGCTTCCTGCGCTTCCGGCCGCCGCTGCTGGAACGTACGCAAGCCGGCCTTCCGGCTTTGCCGCATATCCGTCTCGATCGCGCGCTGGAATTCCTGATCGGAGATCGCCTGCGATGAGTTCACCGCGCCCGCGCAAACCCGCCATCTTCTCACCGGACGATCCCAATGTGGTGGTGACGGCGGCGAAGGACGATCCGCTGCTCGATATCGTCACCGGGACAGAGGCCGAGCCGCAACTGCCGGCGCTGACATCGGCGACCAGGCAGAAACGCGGCTGGCCATGGCGCAAGCTCTTGTTTGGTGCGGTCGGCGGTCTTGTCTCGCTCGGGATCGGGCTCGCGGTCACGCGTCTGATCGAGGACCTGTTCGCACGTTTCGAGGCGCTCGGTTGGCTCGCGCTCGCGTTGGCCGGTCTCGGATTGCTGGCCCTGCTCGCGATCATCGCGCGCGAACTGGCCGGCCTGTCGCGTCTTGCGACCATCGAGAAATTGCGCGATCGCGCGACGCAGACTTTGATCAACGACAATCGCGCCGAAGGTCAGGCGATCATGCGCGACTTGCTTTCCATTGAAAGCAAGGTGCCACATCTGGCGCAAAGCCGCACCAAGCTGCAGGCGCATCTCGATGAGATTATCGACGGCGCCGATCTGATCCGGCTGGCCGAACGCGAACTGATGACGCCGCTGGATCGCGAAGCGCGGCAACTCGTGAGCAATGCAGCCAAGCGCGTGTCGATCGTCACGGCCGTGTCGCCACGTGCGGCCATCGATATCTTTTTTGTGCTGATCACGGCTCTCGGTTTGTGCCGCCAACTTGCGCTTCTGTATGGCGGCCGGCCGGGAACGCTTGGCCTGTTCCGGCTGATGCGGCATGTGATCGCGCATCTCACCATCACCGGTGGCATGGCGGCGGGCGACAGCCTCATTCAGCAAGTCATCGGGCACGGGCTGGCCGCGAAACTGTCGGCACGTCTCGGCGAAGGCGTGCTGAATGGCCTGCTGACCGCGCGGCTCGGCATCGCCGCGATCGAAGTCACGCGGCCCCTGCCCTTCGCCGCTTTGCCGCGCCCGTCCTTGTCGGATGTCGCCGGTGGCATCGTCCGCAATGCGGAACAAGCTGAGAAGGCGAAGGCTTAAGGTTCCGCGCCTGTTCGCGCATCGTCGTGGCTGAGACTTGCCTGAAAAGTAGCCCCCTCTTTTCCGAAGCATGCCATTTTTACCGCGTTTTCTTCACGCGAACCGGTATCCACTCCGCTCGAAAACGCTTTAGACTTCCCGCAAGCTTGCGGGATTTCGAAATGACATCAGCGCCGGCCGATCAAACGGTCCCTGCCCGGCAACAGGAAATCTTCGGTCATCCCAGGGGGCTGACCTTCCTGTTCGCGACCGAGATGTGGGAGCGCTTTTCCTACTATGGAATGCGCTCGCTGCTCGTTCTCTACATGGTCCATTACCTGTTGCTTGAGAACCGCGCACAGGGTGTCATCGGTTACGCGACGCTCAAGAGCATTCTGGAATCGCTGTTCGGCCCGCTTGGCGTTCAGCCATTCTCGTCGCACGTCTATGGGCTCTATTCGGCGTTCGTTTATCTGACGCCGATCCTGGGCGGCTTGATCGCCGACCGCTGGCTGGGGCAAAGGCGCACGGTCGTGCTCGGCGCCGCGCTTATGGCGTTCGGCCATTTCATGATGGCGTTTGAAACGCTGTTTCTGCTGGCGCTGCTGGTGCTCATTCTCGGCAATGGTGCCTTCAAACCGAATATCTCGACGCAGGTCGGCGGACTGTACGCCCAGGGTGATCGCCGTCGTGACCGCGCGTTTTCCATCTTCTATGTCGGCATCAATCTCGGTGCATTTCTGGCGCCACTGGTATGCGGCACACTTGGCGAAGGCTATGGCTGGCATTACGGATTCACCGCAGCCGGCATCGGCATGGTCATTGGCCTTGTCATCTATCTCATTGGCCTGCCGACGCTTCCTTCGGACGATGTCCGCAAGCGCGCCGCCGAGCCGAAGAAGAAGCTCGATCGCGACGAGTGGCGTGCGATCATGGCGTTGGCAATGCTGTTTCTGCCGGTGACATTGTTCTGGGCCACCTATGAACAGCAGGGGAACACGATCGCGCTCTGGGCCAACGCAAATACCGACCGCTCGATCAATCTTCTGGTCTGGCGCGGCGAAATCCCGACGACGTGGTTTCAGGCGTTCAACCCGTTCATGATTTTCGCTTTCACGCCTTTTGTTGTCGCGTTGTGGTCGTGGCAGGCAAAGCGCAATAGCGAGCCTTCGACGGTCGTGAAGATGGCGATGGGTTGTTTCGGCATCGCGCTGGCCAATCTCATCCTCGTGTTGGCCGCATGGCATTCCGGCGCCGATAAAGCGAGTTGGTGGTGGCTATTCGTTTTCTTCGCGATCATCACCGTCGGCGAGCTTTATCTCTCTCCCGTCGGATTATCGCTCGTCACCAAGATCGCGCCTGCGCGTCTCGTGTCGATGCTGATGGGGTTGTGGCTGGCGACCAGCTTCATCGGCAATTTTATCGGCGGTTTCCTTGGCAGCTTCTGGAGCGCGATGGACAAGCTCCACTTCTTCATGATGATCGCGATCATCGCCGCTTGTGCTGGCGTCGTGATCTGGTCATTCGACCGGATTCTGAAGCCGATACTCAAAGAGTAGCTTGTATCAGAACCCCTTGATCACACCGGAATCGACCAGCAGCCGGTTGAAGCGGCGCGCCTCGGCGCCGTCCCTGCAGCGGTAGAACATGCCTTCGCATCGTTGAAGAATGGTCTTCTGTTCGGCGAAGGATGAATCGAGCGGCAGGCCCGCCGCTTCCTGAACCACAATCGGCAGATAGGGCGCATCGAGTTGCTTGCGCGCCGATGACAGATCGACTGGTTTGAAGTTGATGCTGTCGATCGCGTAATACGCAGTGAAGAAATGCGGGTCCTGATCCATGATGCGCTGGGCGATCTCTGCGTCTGACGATTGCGGCGCGAGCAGGCGTGGTGCGATGGCCGGCGGATGGTCGCCAAAGCGAACGATCAGGAAGGCATCGTCGGGATAGTCACGCTTCAGCCGTGCGACAAAAGCCTTGTAGTCGCTCGCGCTCATCGTCTGACGGCGAATATATTCGTCGACTTCAGCGCTGGATTGCGGATTGAGGGGGTTCCATTGCGGCGTGAGGTCGGGGCGATAGCGCGTGTCCCACGGGAAATGATTGGCGACCGTGTAGACGAAGACAAACAGCGGATCGTTGCCGCGTTCCTTGCCGATCAGTTTCGACGCCTTGTTGAAATAGAAACTGTCGGGCTCGACATCCCCTGCTCCCATTTCGTGGGAATCGATCATGCGATCAATACCGGCCGTCTTCTGGAAACGGCGGGCGCTGAGAAAGGCGCCATAGGCCGGATAGAGCGTGAAGGTCTTGTAGCCGCAGCGGCGCAAGGCTTGCGGCAAGCCGCGCTCGACACGGCCGGCGGCAAGCCGCGTGACGTGGAACATCATGCGGCCATAGGATCGCGCCGACAGCCCGGTCAGGACATTGTATTCGGTGTACCAGGTCGGGCCGCCGGCCGCCTCGGTGATCAGGGCGCGCGATTTGCCGTCGATGGACCGGAAGTGACGGCCATAATTCTCAGGTACGTTGATGCCCGGTGCCCGACGAATATCGAAACTCGATTCATCCAGCACCATGATGATGTGCGGCCGCCGTCCGGCAGGTGCGCAGGTCTCGTCGGCCGGCAATGTGTTCAGCTTGTTTGCGACGGCGCGATCGATCTCCAGCCAGCCGCCATTGGCGAATTCGGAAAGAGACACCACCGTCGAACGTGCGAAGCCCGAGACATGGTTGATGCCCTGGAACGGCTCCCAGGGTTGTTCGGGCACGGCATTCGAGAGACCGACAATGCCACCGAGTGCCAGCATACCGGTGATGGATGAGACGGTACGGCTGATCCGGAAGCGATCGAACCGCCACAGCAGCACAAGGAGAATCAGGCCAGCGATCACGGAAGCAATGACCGTGATGCGAAGACCGGGCATCACGGACAGCAGGAAGGCGACGCTGTCGGGATCGATCACCATGACGTCGAGGAAAGTCGCCGTCATCCAGGTGATCTTGAACTTGAATTGCGAGACGAGGATCAGGAGTTCGAACAGGCCGAGCGACATGGCCGCCGCGACGGCAGGACGGCGCAGAACCAGCAGCAACAGGCAATTCAGGAAAACCCAGGTCAGCAGGCAGAGGATGGTCGCGAACAGACTGGTTTCCGTCTGGATTATCCGAACCACGGCCACGAGATGGAAGGCTGCCGTCAAAACCACCCGCGGCCAGAAGCCCTCGGACAACGAGCGCAGGGCTGGGAACCGGCCGGACGAGCGCAGAAAATCTGTAATCGACATAACCGGTTAGCCGCTTGTTCGACGCCGTCCCGAAAGCGTGAGCATCATATTGTCATCATTCTGTAACAAAATTGTCATGACAAGCGCGGCATTGCCGCAGGTCGTGTGGGGGAACGAGAAAAAATCACGCACGCCAGTGGAATAGCGTCTGCCCTGAGCTTACATTGAGTTTGTTCCTGGTGAGGGAACGCCACGTTCTTCACCCAGGAGCCATCCATGGACGCCGCAGCGCACAGCGCCCTCCACTCTTCCATCACCCTCAAACAGGCCAAGAAGCTGGTTCAGTGCATGGCGCACGAACAGAGCTTCCTGTTGTTGTCGCCGCCCGGTGTGGGCAAATCCGAGATGGTGATGCAGGCGGCCGCTGAAGCCGGGCTGCCGTGCCGGTCGCTGCTCGGGACGCAGATCGCGCCGGAGGATGTCAGCGGCGTACCGAAAATTGTCGGCGAGCGTTCCGTATTCTGCCCACCGCGGCTTCTTCTGCCTGAGATTCCGCAGACGTTCTGCCTGTTTCTGGATGAGCTGCCGGCTTGCGCGCCCGACGTTCAGAAAGCGTTCTATTCTCTCCTCCTCGAGCGCCGTCTCGGCGAACATGCCCTGCCCGCCGGCACCTGGGTCGTCGCTGCCGGCAATCGGCAACAGGACCGTGCGCTGGTCCGGGCGATGAGTTCGGCGCTCGTCAACCGCGTAACGATTCTCAATCTGCGCGTCGATGCCGATGAGTGGCAGGACTGGGCCCGCCGCAATGGCGTCCGCGCCGATGTGCGCAGCTACATCTCATTCATGCCCGATGCGCTGATGCGCGATGTGCCGAACGAGCCAACGCCCTTCTCGACACCCCGCGCATGGTCGTTGTTCTCGCAATCGCTCGACATGGCCGAGAGCGCCGGCATCCTCAATCGCGAGACGCGGCGCGCCCTCGCCTTCGGCCGGCTGTCGGCGGAGGATGCGGCTGTCTTCTGCGCGCTCGCCGAAGAAACTGTTGGCGCCCTTGCGCCGATCGAAAGCTATGTCGACAATCCGGACAGCTTGCCAAAGGGTGACACGGCGCGCTGGTTCATCCTCAACTGCATCCGCCAGAATGTACAGGCCGGCCGGCTGACGAGTGTGAAGCCGCGCGCCGTCAATCGCTTCCTGCGCAGCCTGCCGCCGGAAAATGCGCTGACGATCCTCACGGACCTTGTCGAACAATGGGGCGCACTCGGCGCCGACAACGCGATGCGTGATCTTCTCAAAACGGTGACAGCGTCATGAACGTCGCTGCTGTCAGCCAGGCCAGTGGCGATCGCGCAACGCTGAAGCGCATTGCAAACGGTCTACGGATGGTGACGGTGCCGCTGCCGCATCTTGCGGGGCTCGCCGCCGCCGTGCGCGTCCATCTCGACTGGCGCGTGCCGACGATGGGGATCTTCGCTTCCGGCCGCTTGCTTGTGAATCCCGGTTTCGCGGCGCGGCTCAAGGAC
>JAEXXW010000582.1 GCA_023405565.1 Pseudomonadota bacterium | reverse complement strand
CAAAGGCCCTGAGCCGGAACGCAGCTCTTTCAGAACGTCGCGTTACTGGGAGATAGACCGCGAGTCGGATTGATCCGACGCTTAACGGACGATCGAAAGAGAGCGTTCCCTATCGACACGTGTCCGGGGGTGCGTCCGCGCCCAGTGATCCGGTCGTGATCATGATGTGCCGCATCAGGTCCGCCGCGTCCGGCGTGAGCCGGATTGATTTCTGTCCGCGTGAGAGCGGACGCTCATTCAGTCGAAATCGCATCTTGGTGCGATTGTGTATTCGGCCCGTCGTCATAACTCCCCCTACCATCCGCGCGCCTCCACGCGGTGGTCCGAATTATTGTCGCCGTTGAAGTTCGGGAGCTTCCTAGTGATGCCGATACAAATACGCAGCATCACAAAGTTCAGCAGTGATGTTTTGGTTTAGTCCGTTGTCACTCACGTCGCGAAGATCGAAAATTCAGACGCATTTCACCCGTTCTCATCTTCGATGAGTTTCAAATCAGACGTTTAAGAGAACCGCCGCCGCAGTGGCGCCGCGGTGTTTTCAAGATACACGCGCGCTTCCAAACTGCAACGAATTTGTCGGGCAGCTTTTCGCGAGCGCGTTCGATGTTACCGAAAAGACAGCCTGTTTCGCAGTTCTGTCATCGCAACGTCTTGAATCGCCGTACGGTTTTTCCAAACAAATACTGCGGCAGACGAATTTTGTTTCGCAAAAAAAGATCGCGGCCACGGTCGCTTAAGCGACGCCCGAGGCCGGATTCCGAACCCCCCGGCAGGCTTAGGTGTTAAATCTTTCTTTTCGCGGTGGTTTTCTTGAGCGAATTTCAAGCTAATCCCCAAGGCCAAAAGGCGCAGCTTGGGACGCTATCGCTCGTCATCTTGCATCGCCATTGGCGGAACCAACGGTGGCATAAATAAGACCGCCAAAATAAAAAACCCGGCCTGAGCCGGGTTTTCAAATGCAGCTGAAAGCCAACTTGCCTTTGTCGTGAATTACTTGGCAGTGAGCTTGGCAATCCGGTGGGTCAGACGGGACACCTTGCGGCTTGCTGTCTTCTTGTGAACGATGCCCTTCTGGCTCGCACGCATGATCTGCGGTTCGGCTGCCTTGAGGGCGGCCAGCGCAGCATTCTGATCGCCGCTGGTGATGGCTTCTTCGACCTTGCGGATAAAGCCGCGCATCATCGACCGGCGATGCTGGTTGATCTTCGTGCGGAACGCGATTTCGCGCGTCTTCCGTTTGGCCGAGCGGGTATTGGCCATAGAAACCTCTGTGCCAACTGGTCCGGGCCGGTAGCCCGGCGTCAGGACGATGTATGGGAATAAAGAGAGGCGGCGGAAAGCCGCCGCCTCATTCGGCCGGGGTTATAGTCCCCGCGCCAGCAGACGTCAATCAAGGAAAGGGCCGGATTTTGGCCCCTCAGGCCACCTTTTTGGCCCGGATGGCGTCGTAACCCGCCACGATCGCAGCCCGGTCGGCTGCCGAAGGCACGGCCAGCGGCGGTTTCACCGCTGCAATCGCCGGGTCCCCATGGATATGGGCGAGGAGCGTCTTGATGCCGGACACCAGCGGCTTGCCGTTGAACAGGTCGCGGATCGCGACGGCCTGCTCGTGGGCGATCGTGTCACCGGAGGCCCAGGCGCGCTGGCAAAGATCGGCGTTGCAATTGGCCGTCGCCGAAATGCAGCCGGCAAAAATACCTGACCGCGCCTCGATCAAGGCCGCTTCCGTCGACGGGAACACGTCGAAGTCCGGACCGATTTTTGCGGCTTCGCGCGCATAGGCCATGTCGCCGGAGGAATCCTTCAGGCCGGCGATGCGTTTGCCATGCGTTTCGACCAGCCGGCGGATCAGCGCTACGTGCCACGGCAGGCCGGATTGAGCTGGGAAGTGATAGAGATAGATCGGGATCGGCTTGTCGGCCGTCGCCTTGACGATCGTGTCGATATAGGCGGCGAGGCCATCATCCGGCACGCCCTTGTAATAGAAGGGCGGCAGGACCAGCGCGCCGGCGAAACCAAGTTCGGCGGCATGGCGCGTCAGCGCAACGGCGTCGGACACCGCAGCGGCGCCGGTGCCGACCATCAGCCGGTCCATCGGCAGGCCGTTCTCGCGATAGGCGCTCATCAAGCCCATCCGCTCGTCGCGCGAGAACGAGGTCGCTTCGCCGGTGGTGCCCAGCACATTCAGGCCGTCACAGCCGTTGTCGAGCAGGAAGCGAGCGAGCTTGAGCGCGCGCGCATGATCCGGAGCGCCGTTCGCGTCGATAATGGTGGAGATGGCAGCAATTACGCCGCGCAGCGTTCTGTTGGTCGTCATATTTGTTCCCTTGGTCGTTTGCGAAGGGAAGCGAATGGAGCAGCGCCCCGTTCGCTTCGTGCCGTCCGCAAGCGCTTCTTTATCCGCTGACGTTGTAGGCTGCCAGCGCCGCCATGTTGACGAGGTTGGTATCTTTGGCGCCGAGCGGCACGATCTGCACCGGCCGGTCGAGGCCGACCAGGATCGGTCCGATCACCGTCGAGCCGCCCAATTCCTGAAGCAGCTTGGTCGAGATCGATGCAGAGTGGAAGGCCGGCATGACCAGCACATTGGCCGGGCCCGTCAGGCGGCAGAACGGATAGGCTGCCTGCAGTTCCGGATTGAGGGCAACGTCCGCGGCCATTTCACCATCATATTCGAAATCGACGCGGCGGTGGTCGAGAATGCGCACCGCTTCCTGCACGCGTCCCGAACGCTCACCGGGTGGATGGCCGAAGGTCGAAAAGGCGAGCATTGCGACGCGTGGCTCATGGCCCAACCTGCGCGCGACACCTGCGACTTCGATCGCGATCTCGGCAAGATCCTTTGCGTCCGGCATTTCCGTCACCGCGGTGTCGGCGACGATCACCATGCGTCCGCGCGGCGCCAGCACCAGCGATACGCCGATGACGCGATGGCCCGGCTTTGGATCGATGCAGCGCCGCACATCGTCAAGCGCGACCGAGAAATTACGGGTGACGCCGGTCACCATCGCATCGGCGTCGCCGAGCGCGACCATGCAGGATGCAAAGTGGTTGCGATCCTGATTCACAAGCCGCTGGCAGTCGCGGAACAGGAAGCCTTTGCGCTGCAGGCGTTCGTAGAGATAGCTCGCATATTCGGGATTGCGCTTCGACAGCCGTGCATTGACGATCTGGATGTTGTCGCCCAGTTCGACGCCGAGATTTTTTGCGCTTTCACGCACGCGATCCTCACGGCCAACGAGGAGGGCGGTGCCGAGGCCCTGATTGACGAAGCTCGCAGCGCCGCGGATCACCTGCTCTTCTTCGCCTTCCGCGAAGACAACGCGTTTTGGTGAACGTTTGAGCTTCTGGAACACGCGCTGCAGCACGCCCGCGACGGGATCGCGGCGCGTTCGCAATTGCTGGCGATAGGCATCCATGTCGACGATCGGCTTGCGCGCGACACTGGTATCCATCGCAGCCTTTGCAACCGCCGGCGGCACGAACGAGATCAGGCGCGGATCGAACGGCACCGGAATGATATAGTCGGGGCCAAAGCGTGGACGCATGCCATAGGCGGCCGCCACTTCATCCGGTACGTCCTCGCGCGCGAGTTCGGCCAGCGCATGGGCGGCCGCGATCTTCATCTCCATGTTGATCGTGGTCGCGCGCACGTCGAGCGCACCGCGGAAGATGTAGGGAAAGCCAAGGACGTTGTTGATCTGGTTCGGATAATCGGAGCGACCGGTCGCCATGATCGCGTCGTCGCGCACTTCGGCCACTTCCTCGGCGCTGATTTCCGGATCGGGATTGGCCATGGCGAAG
Source organism: Pseudomonadota bacterium (assembly GCA_023405565.1). Classification (GTDB taxonomy): domain Bacteria; phylum Pseudomonadota; class Alphaproteobacteria; order Rhizobiales; family Xanthobacteraceae; genus Pseudorhodoplanes. The sequence continues at coordinate 3,694 of JAEXXW010000582.1, read as the reverse complement.
ATGATCGGCTTTGCGGCCATCGAGGCGACCATCTCCTTGGTGACGGCGCCCTTGGCCGACAGGCCGAAGAACACGTCGGCGCCTTTCAGGGCATCCGCCAAGGTGCGCGCATCGGTCTTCACCGCGTGCGCCGACTTCCACTGGTTCATGCCTTCGGTGCGACCCTCATAGATCACGCCCTTGGTGTCGCACAGGATCAGATTGTCATGCGGTACGCCGATTGCCTCGAGCAGTTCGAGGCAGGCGATACCGGCCGCGCCGGCGCCGTTACAGACGATCCTGGTTGTCTTGAAATCGCGGCCGGTCAGCGACAGCGCATTGATCAGACCCGCGGCAGCGATGATCGCGGTGCCGTGCTGGTCGTCATGAAAGACAGGGATATCGAGGAGTTCTCGCAGCCGCTGCTCGATGATGAAGCATTCCGGCGCCTTGATGTCCTCGAGATTGATGCCGCCCCAGCCCTTGCCCAAATATTTCACGCAATTGATGAACTCGTCCGGATTTTCCGTCGAGACTTCAAGGTCGATGGAATCGATGTCCGCGAAGCGTTTGAACAGGACAGACTTGCCTTCCATCACCGGCTTGGCGGCCAGCGCACCACGATTGCCGAGACCAAGGATGGCTGTGCCGTTGGTAATGACGGCGACAAAATTGCCTTTGGTTGTGTAGTCGTAGGCGCGGCTTTCATCCTCGGCGATGGCCAGGACCGGCACGGCGACGCCCGGCGAATAGGCGAGTGACAGGTCGCGCTGGGTCGCCATCGGCTTGGTGGCCACGACTTCCAGCTTTCCGGGACGGCCCTCGGAATGGAACAGCAGTGCTTCCTGATCTGTGAAATGCGGCCTTGGGTTCCGGCCGGACGACTTGGAGGACATTACAACTCCTTGGGCACTGATTTTTTTACGGTTTTTCGCGAGCAGGCGACGTTAGCGGAACAAATGGATGGGCCTCAAGTGATGAACTGGCAAGCCATGAACCAGAATGGGATCGATCACGTCCAATCATGTTGAACGGGTTCGCCGGAGACGGTATCAAAACGCCTCTCGCGTCTGGGCCGAACCCCTCCTATATCCGGGTTCGGGGAAGCACTATGATTCGTTCTTTGCTGCGATTGATCGGCGTTATCGCGCTTGCCGCCGGCTTTATCCTTTTGATGTATGACGGCGCCAAATCGATCGCCGACAGCCGGGTCTATATCTACAAGCTCGGCCAGCTCTGGACGGATGTGCATGCGGCGAGTCTTCAGGCCGCGCAGACACGGGTGCAGGCGAGCCTGCCGGCCCAGGTGTGGGATCCCGGAATCTCCACAATCCTGGATCAGCCGTCCTGGCTGATCTTCGGCATCATTGGTACCATTTTCATTCTGCTGGGACGCAGAAGAAAATCGCTCATTGGCTACGCTCGGTAAGAGCGGCCTCGGAGCAACCCCGAACAATCACCGGCTCGGGTTGCCGATTGCGGCGAGGCCGGCACGGGCCACCTGCGCATCCTGCGAGGAAAAGACACCGGCAACGCCGATCGCGCCGATGATCTTGCCGTCGACGATGATGGGGAATCCGCCTTCGAACGGGGCTACGTCCTGGAGCGCGAGGAGACGCGTCCCGGAACCGCCGGCCGCAACAGCATCTTCAAGCATCTTGGTCGGCAGACGGAAGCCGAGGGCGGTTTTGGCCTTGCTTTCCGACACCCGGATCGACACGAGCTGGGTATTGTCGAGCTTCTGCAACATGACCAGATGGCCACCGCTGTCGATCACCGCGATCGACACCTGCCAGTTGTTTTTGACGGCCTCGGCCTCAGCCGCCGCCACGATCTTCTTGGCCAGATCCAGCGTGATGGGTGCGCCATAGGGCGGGGGCGCCGATTGTTGAGCGGCGACGGGTCCTGCAAACAGGAACGCGGCAAGCGCGAGCGCAGGCAACTGGAATTTCATGGCATCTCCTGATCGGGCCGGAGGCCGGGCGGCCGAGTCGGCGGCAGCATAGGGGGAACAACGAATAAGGGGAAGTCGGGGCGGCCTTTCGCCATAGGCAGGATTCGTTACCGGCCAGTGTTCGAACCGCCCCGATGCGAAAGGGTACCGGAGACCCTATATTAGCGGCAGATTTTGGAGGGTCTTCTATGCTGATGTTCAAAAAATCGCTGACCATTCCGACCAAGGCTGAGGCATTGCCAGGCCGACCGACGCCAATCCCCACCGCGACCCATCATTTCGTCAATGGCAATCCGCTGAAGGGCCCATATCCTGCCGGCGCCGAGATGGCGGTGTTCGGCATGGGCTGCTTCTGGGGTGCTGAGCGCAAATTCTGGGAGCTGGGCGACGGCATCTATGTCACCGCTGTCGGTTATGCAGCCGGTCCGACGCCGAATCCGACCTATGAGGAAGTGTGTTCGGGGCGCACTGGCCACAACGAGGTGGTGCTGGTCGTGTTCGACCCGAAGAAAATCTCGTACGAGACGCTGCTGAAGACCTTCTGGGAAAGCCACGATCCGACCCAGGGGATGCGGCAGGGCAACGATATCGGCACGCAATACCGGTCCGGTATCTATGTCTTCAATGATGCCCAGCGCAAAGCCGCGGAAGAGTCCAAGGCGATGTATGCCAAGGCTCTGTCGGACAAGCGTTACGGCGAGATCACCACCGAGATTGTCGACGCGCCGGAATTCTACTTTGCCGAGGATTATCACCAGCAATATCTGGCGAAAAATCCGTTCGGATATTGCGGCCTCGGCGGCACCGGCGTGAGCTGTCCGATCGGTACCGGTGTTGCGGCCTGATCATAAGGGCCGGACACGGAAAATGTGACAAGGCGGGGCTTCGGCCCCGCTTTTTTGTTGCGACATAGCAACCATTGCATGGCGTGCAGCGTTAGTGCGATCCTTTGCTTTGAGGGGCACATGCGCAAATACGAACATTTTCTTGAAGCATTTTTGTTTCAGAGCCGCTGGCTGCTGGCGCCGTTCTATGTCGGTCTTGTCGTCAGTCTGGTTCTGCTGCTGATCCATTTCCTCGTTCAGCTCTTCACCTTCATTGCCAAGATTCACATCGCATCCGAATCCGAGGTCATTCTCGGTGTGCTGGCGCTGATCGATCTCGTGCTGGTCGGCAACCTGATCCTGATCGTCATCTTTTCCGGCTACGAGAATTTCGTCTCGCGGCTGGAGGTCGATTCGCATGACCGGCCGGAATGGATGACCAAGGTCGACTTCGGCGGCCTGAAGATGAAGCTGATGTCGTCAATCGTGGCGATATCGGCCATTCAGGTACTGAAGGCTTTCATGAATGTCGGCAGTTATGACGACAAGAAGCTGTGGTGGCTGGCGGGCCTCCATGTCGTCTTTCTCGGTTCGATGCTGGTCATCGCGATTTCCGATCGACTGTCCGAAAAGAGCAAGCCACTGGAGGAACTGCCGGCCTCCAAGCGCAAACTCGCGCGTGAGGCGGCGAAATAATTTCTACGGTGAGATTTTGTTAACCATGCGGGGCGTTAATCGGGGCTGAACTTTTGCCCGGATTCGCCGATGCGGCCTCATGTCCAGTTTTGCCGCTTCTCCGTGATTGCTGCGGTCGCGCTGGCTTTGCCTGGCTGCGCGCAGCGTCAGGCTTATGTTGCGGCACAGCCCGATATGGTGGAACCGGCACCGGTCGTCATGCAGGCCCCTGCAGCGGTTGTTCCGGCCGGCGGTCCCTATA
>JAEXXW010000577.1 GCA_023405565.1 Pseudomonadota bacterium | reverse complement strand
CCACCACCACCAAGGGTTCGATCACCTCGGTGCAGGCCATTTACGTGCCGGCCGACGACTTGACCGATCCGGCGCCGGCCACCTCGTTCGCGCACTTGGACGCCACCACGGTGTTGTCGCGTGCGATTTCGGAAAAGGGCATCTATCCGGCGGTGGACCCGCTCGACTCGACCTCGCGCATGCTGTCGCCGCTGATCGTCGGCGAGGAGCATTACGCGGTCGCGCGTCAGGTGCAGCAGATCCTGCAGCGCTATAAGGCTCTGCAGGACATCATCGCCATTCTCGGCATGGACGAATTGTCGGAAGAGGACAAGCTGACGGTGGCGCGCGCCCGCAAGATCGAGCGCTTCCTGTCGCAGCCGTTCCACGTCGCCGAAATCTTCACCGGCGCACCGGGCAAGTTCGTCGAACTCGCCGATACCATCAAGAGCTTCAAGGGTCTGTGTGAAGGCAAGTACGATTACCTGCCGGAAGCGGCCTTCTACATGGTCGGCTCGATCGAAGAAGCGGTCGAGAAGGGCAAGAAGCTCGCTGCGGAAGCGGCGTAAATCAGGTGTTATTGCCGGGCGTAGCCGTTGAAGACGGTGTTTTCACGCCTTATGCCCGGCAATCCATCTTGCGAAGACGATGGACCCGCGGGTCAGGCCCGCGGGTGACCAGCGGAAAAAAGCGATAGATCAATGGCCACCTTTCATTTCGATCTCGTCTCGCCTGAAAGACTTCTCATTTCCGGAGAAGTGACTCAGGTCGACGTTCCGGGCGCCGAAGGCGATTTCGGCGTCATGGCCGGTCATGCGCCGTTCGTGACGACGCTGCGTCCGGGCATCCTGACGATCAAGCGCAATGGCGGCGAAGAGAAGGTCGTGATCTTCGGCGGCTTTGCCGAAGTCTCACCGAATGGTCTGACGGTGCTTGCCGATGTGGCAACGGCGGTCGAGGATTTCGACAAGGCCGTGCTCGACGCACAGATCAAGAAGTCCGAGGAACAGGTCAAGAAGCTGGAGAAGAGCGACCACAACTCCGCGCTCGACAAGGAACTCGCCCGGCTCGATCACTTCAAATCGCTGAATTATCACCTCACCGGCACAGCGATGCATTGACCGGCGAAAGCCGGAGCGCCGAGCGAAAAATCAATTCAAAGGTCGACAGCCTCCCGGCTTTGACGGAAGCCAAAGCCAAGGCTCAAGCGTATTGTCTTGAGCGTTTGTTTCGCGCGAAACGAAATCCACTTCGCTCGAAAGCCCTCAAATTTAAGAAGACAATTTGCGGTCCGGTGGCGTCACTCACCCCACCATCTTCCGCAGCCATGCCTGCGCGTGTCGCCACCATGGCAGCGCATCTGCCTCGGCAAGCTGCAGTCCAACCGTGACAACACGATCATCGCGCACGCGATGGGCGACCAGCGCCACATCGCCGACGCGCACGCTGTCGCCCGGATATGGCGGACGGCCGAGCCGTTTCGCAAACAGATCGGACACCGTCACCGCCTGCTGATCGGGCGTGACGGCAAGGCCATAGATTTCGGCCAGCGCACCCAGCGTCGCGTCGCCGCCGACGAAGAAGTCACCCAGCAATTGCGGATCAGGCGATGACGGCGGCGGCAGATCGGCGAAGAAGCGGTCGAGCGCAGATGCCTTTTCCTGTGGGGCAAGAAGATAGACGTGATCACCTTCATGCACGCCGCGTGCTTCCTCGGGCGTCATCACCTTTTCATCGCGCACCACCAGCGCGATTTTGGCCCAGGGCGGAATGATGCCACCGCGCAGATAGGGACTGCCCGGCGTCACCGGATAACCGACCAGCTCCTGCGCCCGCTGTCCCGGCAGATCGAGTTCGATGCGCGGCTGGAACGTCTCGGCGCGCTTCTTGGCGATCCGCAGGCGGCGCGCGGCGGGTGCGATGGTCCAGCCCTGCACCAGAAGCGACACCAGCACCACGATAAAACCGACATCGAAATAGACCTGCGCGCGCGGCAGGCCAACGAGCAGCGGCATTGACGCCAGAAAGAAACCGACTGCGCCGCGCAGGCCGACCCATGAGATGAACAGCTTCTCCCGCACCGAGAACCGGTATGGCCACAGCGACAGAAACACGCCGGCCGGACGCGCGATGAGCATCAGCACAAGCGCCACGCCCAGCGCCGGCAAGAGCTGCCCGGGCAACCGCTGCGGCGAGGCGAGCAGGCCAAACAGCACGAACATCGCGATCTGCGCGAGCCAGGTCGAGGCATCGAGAAAGGCAACGATGGCCGTTCGCGCTCGCTGCGCGCGATTGCCGACGACGAGGCCGGCAAGATAGACCGCGAGGAAGCCGGACGCATGGATCGATTGGCACAGACCAAATGTCACAAGGGCAGCTGTCGCAACGAATGGCGCATGCAATCCTTGCGGCAGCTCCACCCTGTTGAGCACGAAGACAATGGCAGTGCCGCCGACCAGGCCGATCATCGTGCCAAGTGCGGCCTCGCGGATCAGCACCAGCGCGATCTCGATCACCGGCTTCTGACCCTGCAGCAGGATCTCGACCAGCACGATCGTCAAGAAGACGGCGAATGGATCGTTGGTGCCCGATTCCACTTCGATGGTGGCCGCCACGCGTGGGCGCAAGCGCAGGCCGCGCGCGTGCATCAGGAAGAACACTGCGGCGGCGTCGGTCGAGGCCACGGCCGCACCGAGCAGCAGACCTTCGACCCAGTTCAGATTAAACAGATACACCGCCGCTGGTGCAACCAGCGCGGAGGTGACGAGAACACCGACCGTCGCCAGCGTGCCGGCGGGCGCAAGCACGCTGCGAAAGGTGGCAAATCGTGTCCGCAAGCCACCGTCAAACAGGATCAGCGCGAGCGCAATCGACCCGACCGTGAGCGCCAT
>JAEXXW010000493.1 GCA_023405565.1 Pseudomonadota bacterium | reverse complement strand
CAAAGGCGCTGTCGCCGACATAGGGCGCATGCCGGTTGGGCGCGCGATTCAGCATGTCATCGAGCTTGTGCGAAGCGGCGGCGAGGCCCTTCAACTGCTCGTCCGATACATTGATGTCGAAGCGATCGGAAAACTCAGCTTTCAACTTCAGTGTCGGGATGATGGAGACGAGATTGGCATTGCCGCAGCGTTCGCCAAGACCGTTCAGCGTACCCTGAATCTGCCGCGCGCCGGCGCGCACGGCCGCGAGCGAATTGGCGACCGCCTGCTCGGTGTCATTATGCGCATGGATGCCGACATGATCGCCGGGAATGACTTTTGTCACTACACCGACGATCTGCTCGACTTCATGCGGCAGCGTGCCGCCATTGGTGTCGCACAGCACCACCCAGCGCGCACCGGAGTCGTAAGCCGCCTTGGCGCATGAGAGCGCATAATCGGGATTGGCCTTGTAGCCGTCAAAGAAATGCTCGCAATCGACCAGCACTTCACGCCCCTTGGCCTTTGCGGCGGAAACGCTGTCGCGGATCGAGGCGAGGTTTTCATCCAGCGTCGTCTCGAGCGCCACGCGGACCTGATAGTCCGATGACTTGGCAACAAAACAGATCGCGTCTGCCCTGGCGTCGAGCAAGGTCGCAAGCCCCGGATCGTTCGATGTCGAACGGCCCGGACGGCGCGTCATGCCAAACGCGGTGAAGGTCGTGTCCAGATTGCGGTCTTTGGCGAACAGATCGGTATCGGTCGGATTGGCTCCGGGGTAACCACCTTCGACGTAATCGATGCCGAGACCGGCCAGCATTTCAGCCAGCACGATCTTGTCGTTCAGCGTGAAATCGACGCCATTGGTCTGCGCGCCATCGCGCAGCGTCGTGTCGAAGAGATAAAGCCGTTCGCGCGCCATGACCTCACCAAAGATAGTAATTACTGGCGAGCGCGACGGCGACCACGATGGCGACGATAGCAACGATGATGTGATGCCGCTGCAGATTCATTGAAGTGTTTCCCTTTCGCCGGCTTTTCCGTCGCCGAGCGGCTTTTCCATCATGGTATTGGCGAGCCATTCGTCGCCGCGGGTGATCGTGTTGCGGCTTTTGGGCACGTAGCCACGCCGCTTGAAAAAGTCATGCGCGGTGTCGCTGGCATTGACGACAAGCTTGGCAGCGCCCCGCGCCGTCGCCAGCCGCTCCAGCGCATCCACCAGCATCGTGGCAGCCCCCTGCCCAACGACCGCAGGATGCACGTAGAGCATGTCGACCAGTTCGTTATTCTTCAGCGACGCAAAGCCAACCGGCGCGCCTTCGATCATGGCGATCAACGTAAGCTGTGCGCCGAGCGCCTTGCCGAACGCCGCTTCGTCATCGGCCGCCGACATCCAGGCTTCGATCTGGTTATCGGAATAATCCTCGCCGGTGAGTTCTTCCACACTGGCACGGAAGATTTCCGCCAGCAGCGGCACGTCCTCCGGCAACATGGGGCGCATGGACAGATCTGGATTGGGCGCACGACTCATCGCGCGACCTCCCATGAGGTCCCGTCCTTGGAATCCTTCAGCACAATGCCCATGCCGGCGAGTTCATCGCGGATACGATCGGACTCGGCCCAGTTCTTCGCCGCGCGGGCTGCATTGCGCGCCGAGATACGGCTTTCAATCTCTTCGGCCGCAAGAGACGGTTCCGGCGCATGCGATTGCTGCCACGCCTTCAGTTCCTCTTCGCGGAAGCCGAAGAAAGCCAGCGTGCCGGCCAGCGCCTTGCGGCCCGCAGCGTTCTTCAACGCGTGCATTTCGGCAATCGCCTTGGGCGTATTGAGATCGTCGGCAAGCGCCTCCAGCACACCAGGCGCCGGACGCGGCTCTGCCTCCGCCGAAGCAGCGTCGAAGAAACTCGACAATGCCTTCTCGGCTTCCTGCAATCCCTTCACAGTCCAGTTGATCGGCTGGCGATATTGCGTCGACAGCATCGCAAGGCGAACGACATCACCCGGCCAGTCGTTCAGCACCTCGCGGATGGTGATGAAGTTGCCGAGGCTCTTCGACATCTTCTCGCCTTCGACCTGCAGGAATCCGTTATGCATCCAGACATTGGCCATGACGCCGGTATGAAAGGCGCAGCGCGATTGCGCGATTTCGTTCTCGTGATGCGGGAAGACGAGATCGATGCCGCCGCCATGAATGTCGAAGGTCTCGCCGAGATGCTTCCAGGACATTGCCGAACATTCGATATGCCAGCCCGGACGGCCCGGCACGGTGATACCGGACGGTGACGGCCAGCCGGGCTCGCCGTCCTTGCTCGGCTTCCACAAGACGAAATCCTGATCGTGCCGCTTGTAAGGGGCGACATCGACGCGCGCACCGGCGATCATCTCGTCGAGCGGGCGCTTCGACAGCTTGCCGTAATCGGGCATCGACGGCACCGAGAACAGCACATGGTTTTCGGCCACATAGGCATGGCCCGAAGCGACGAGACGCTCGATCAGCGTCTTCATCTCCGCAATATGCTCGGTGGCGCGCGGCTCGACATCCGGCGGCAGGCAGCCAAGCGCGGTCACATCGGCCTTGAAATTCGCGTAAGTTGTCTCGGTCAATTCGCGGATCGAGATACCCTGCTCCGCCGCCCGCGCGTTGATCTTGTCGTCCACGTCGGTGATGTTGCGGACATAGGTGACATGGTTCGTGCCGTACACATGGCGCAGCAGCCGGTACAGCACGTCGAAAACGATGACCGGGCGCGCGTTGCCGATATGGGCGAAGTCATAAACGGTCGGCCCGCACACATACATCCGCACGCGCGCCGGATCGATGGGCTGGAAGAC
>JAEXXW010000399.1 GCA_023405565.1 Pseudomonadota bacterium | reverse complement strand
GTGCTGGCGGAAGACAACGAATTGCTGTTTCCGCAAGATAAGCCGATGCGTTCGGCAGGCTGAGCTCTTTGGCGCAACAACGAAAAATAAGGACAAGCAATATGGACGCCATCAACACCGAGGTCATGGATGTCGCCGTTCCGCTCGGTGAGGATTATCCGGAAATCCGCGAAGGCGTGCGCGCCATCTGCAAGAAGTTTCCGTCGGAATACTGGCGCAAGCTGGAAGACAATGACGATTACGCCGAGGAATTCGTCAAGGAACTGAGCGATGCGGGTTATCTCGCTGCACAGATCCCGGAAGAATATGGCGGCTCGGGCCTACCGCTGCGCGCCGGCTGCGCGATCCTGGAAGAGATCAATGCCAATGGCGGCCATGGCGGCGCATGCCACGCGCAGATGTACATGATGGGCATGCTGCTGCGTCACGGCAATGAGACGCAGAAGCAGAAATATCTTCCCGGCATTGCCGAAGGCAAGATCCGCTTTCAGGCGTTCGGCGTGACCGAGCCGACGACGGGCTCCGACACCACCAAGCTGAAAACGCGCGCCGAACGCAAGGGCGACAAGTATGTCGTCAATGGCCAGAAGATCTGGACCTCGCGCGCGCACAAGTCCGACCTGATGACGCTGCTGGTCCGCACCACGCCGCTCGATCAGGTGAAGAAGCGGACGGAAGGATTATCGGTGCTGCTGGTGGAGATAAAGGATGCCGTCGGCAAAGGCCTGACGATGCAGCGCATCGACACTATGATCAATCACCAGACCAACGAATTGTTCTTCGACAATCTTGAAGTGCCGGTCGAGAATCTGATCGGCGAGGAAGGGCAGGGCTTCCGCTATATTCTGACCGGCATGAATTCGGAACGGCTTGTCGCGGCCTCGCAATCGTCTGGCGATTGCCGCTTCTTCATCAACAAGGCCGTGGCGTATTCCAAAGAGCGTGAAGTGTTCGGCCGCCCGATCGGCCAGAACCAGGGTATCCAGTTTCCGTTGGCGCGCTGCTATGCCGAGTGGAAAGCGGCCGATCTGATGATCCGTGCTGGCTGCGCGCTGTTCGAGGCCGGCAGGCCATGCGGCGAGGAAGCCAATATGGCGAAGCTCCTCGCCAGCGAAGCGGCCTGGCACGCCGCCGAAGCCTGCATGCAGACGCATGGCGGTTTTGCGGCTGCGCGCGAATTCGACGTCGAGCGCAAATGGCGCGAGGCCCGCATTTCGACAATCGCGCCGATCTCGACCAACCTCATTCTGGCCTATATCGGCCAGAACGTGCTCGGAATGCCAAGATCGTATTGATTTTCTGCCCCCTCGTAGCGCCTTCTTCATCATGCTCGGCCTTGTGCTGGGCATCCACGTCTTGTAGCGCAACAAGCGAGAAAGTCGTGGATGGCCAGGACAAGCCCGGCCATGACCAAACTGGGTTGGGGGGAGGATACATGTTCGGTATCGGCTGGGCCGTTTGGCTCACATGGCTGCTGGCGCTGTTTTTCGTGGTGAATGGCGTCGCCAATCTGTTCAATCCAAAGCCGTTCCGCGAAAGTTTCGAGCGCTGGAAATTTCCCAGTTGGTTTCATCTGTTCAATGGCGCGTTGCAGATTGCGACCGGCCTTTGTCTGGCCTTTGAACAGACCCGCTGGCTTGGCTTTGTGCTGGCGGTTGTGGTTTGTCTTGGTGTCTACGCAACATTGATCCGCGTCCGCGAGCTTGCGCATTGTCCGCCGATCGTTGTTCTCTCGGTGCTGCTGCTCGTCGCTATGTGGGGAGTGGTGTAATTCCTTGCGTGTTAATCCGGCCCCATCCTTCGAGACGCATTGCTGCGCAATGCTCCTCAGGATGAGGCCGAATGACGAGTTGTTAGATTCTTCTATTCCCTCTTGCCGCCACTCGTCTTCACCAATTCACCCCACATCGCATATTCGGAGCGGACGCGTTCGGCCAAGCCCTCGGGGCTGTCGGCGATCACCTGGAAGGTGAGATCGTCGAGCCGCTTTGCGATGTCCGCATCGCTCAGGATCTTTTTGATCTCGGCATTGATCCTGTTGACGATCGGTTTGGGCGTGCCGGCCGGCGCAAAAATGCCGACCCAGCCGAACACGTCGAAGCCCGGAAGCGTCTCGGCGATCGACGGGATATCCGGCTTCAGCTTGAGGCGATCCTTACCGGTCACGGCGAGGATCTTGATCGGCGTATTCTCGTCAAGCGCGGCGACGGTCGAGAAGGTCAGCACGGCCACCTTGATATGTCCGCCGGTCAGATCGGCCTGTGCCGCTGAGCCACCCTTGTAGGGCACATGTGTCATGTTGATGCCGGCCTTGGCATTGATGAGTTCGCCGGCGACGTGATGCGGTGAGCCGATGCCGGACGAGCCGAACGACAACTGGCCCGGATGTTTCTTCGCATGGTCGATCAGTTCGGCGACCGTGCTGACCCCGAGCGACTTGTGCACCACCAGCGCGAGCGGCGCGCCGGCGACGGTCGTGATCGGCTCGAAATCCTTCAGCGGATCATAGGGCGGCGGCTGGAAATGCGGGGTGATGGTGAAGTTGGCGTTCGGTGCGGTCAGCAGCGTGTAACCGTCCGGCGCGGCGCGTGCGACGAATGACGTGCCGATATTGCCACCGGCGCCGGCCTTGTTTTCGATGACGATTGTCTGCCCCAGCGCTGTCTGCAATTTGGGCTGGATCAGGCGCGATATCTGATCCGTCGAGGCGCCAGCCGGGAACGGATTGACGAGGGTGACGGTGCGGTCGGGATAGGTCTGCGCACCGGCAAGCGTCACGAAGGTCAGTGGAACAGTCAAGGCAAAGCCCAAACGCGCCCATTTCAAGGCCGTTTTCATGTCGTCCTCCCTTGTGCTTTTTTCCTTTGAGTGTCAGCTTTCGGTCAGCAGCTTTCAAGGGCTTCCCGCTTGGGTTGGGAAGGCCGGGTTGCCCATTGCCGACGCAGCGAGTGCCCACTCCAGGCGCTTGCCGCACCAGTCGTGCCCCGCTATCGTGCGCGCGCTTTGAGAGGGGACGGCATCGACGATGACCGGTTTGCGGCTGCATTTATGATTTCCATTGAAGGCCTATCCAAAACTTTCGATACGCAGCGCAACAAACCGTATCTTGCGATTACGGATATCGATCTGAAGGTGGGGGACGGCGAGTTCGTCTCGATCCTGGGTCCTTCGGGCTGTGGTAAATCGACTCTCCTCTACATTGTCGGCGGCTTTGTCTCGCCCTCAAGGGGGGTGATTTTGGTCGATGGCAAGCCGGTGACCGGGCCGGGGCCGGATCGTGGGCCGGTGTTCCAGGAATTCGCGCTGTTTCCCTGGAAGACTGTGCTCGGCAACGTCATGTATGGCCTGCTGGAGCAGGGCGAGAGCCGCAAGGCGGCGGAGGCCCGGGCGCGCGAGTTGCTGGCGATGGTCAATCTCAGCCGCTATGCGGACTTTTATCCGAAGGAATTGTCGGGCGGCATGAAGCAGCGCGTCGCGATTTGCCGCACGCTCGCCTACCGGCCGAAAATTCTGTTGATGGATGAGCCATTCGGTGCGCTCGATGCGCATACTCGCGTGCGGTTGCAGAACGATCTGCTGGATATCTGGGAGCGGGACCGCAAGACCGTGCTGTTCGTCACCCACAGCGTCGAGGAGGCCGTGTTCCTCTCCGACCGCGTGCTCGTGATGACGCGCGCCCCGGGGCGCGTGAAGGAGATCATCCCGATCGACCTGCCGCGTCCGCGCAACCGGGCCGAGCTGCTGGTCAACCGCAAATATCAGGACTACGTCGTCGACATCGAAAAGATGATGGACAACCCGGTCGACGAGGCGGCGCATTGATGAAGAGCCTCACCGCCATACCCGGTGTGCCACCGCTCATTGCGTGCTTCTTCCTTCTGGTGGCGTGGGAATTGCTGGCCCGGTTCATGGGACTCGATTCATTGCCACCGGCCTGGGACACCTTGAAGAGCATGCCGGCGATCCTCAAGGATCCGCGCACGCTCTATGATATTCTTTCATCGGTCCGGCGCATGGCGATGGGCTTTGCCTTTGCGCTCGCCTTTGCCATTCCGGTCGGTCTTTTGATGGGGCGCAGCCGCAAGGTCGCCGCCTTCTTCAATCCGCTTTTCATGATCATCTATCCGGTGCCGAAGGCGGCGCTGATGCCGATCATCATGTTGTGGCTCGGCATCGGCGAAGCTTCGAAGACGCTGGTGATCTTTCTCGGCGTGTCGCTGCCGGTGATCTATCACACCTATCAGGGCTCGAAGGCGGTCGGCGAGAAGCTGCTCTGGTCGGGCGCGGCCATGGGCATGACGCCGCTGCAGCGGCTGTTGCGCATCGTGCTGCCTGCGGCGATGCCGGAAATCATGGTCGGCTGTCGCACCGGCCTCGTCTTGGCGCTGATCACCATGGTGACGAGCGAGATGATCGTGCGGCAGGCCGGGATCGGCAACCTGTTGTTCAACTCGCTCGATCTTGCGCAATATGAAGCGGTCTATGCGACCATCATCGTCGTCGGTGCGCTCGGCTTCTTCCTCGACCTGATCTTCGAGAAAGCGCGCAACTTCGTGACCGGCTGGGCCGATCCGGTTCATCAGATCGCCGTGGGGTCGGCATGACCGTCAACCGTCGCGTCTCCGAACTTATCCTCGGTGCGATCCCGATCCTGCTGTTGCTGGCGCTGTGGCAATATCTCACCGTCACCAAGATCGCGCCTTCGACATTGCTGCCATCGCCTGGCGCCGTCTTCACCCGCTTCGCACAACAGCTCGGTGATCCGACCTTCCTCAGCCATGTCGCGGTCACGCTTTATCGTCTCTTCTGCGGCTTTGGCCTGGCGGTGATCGTCGGCATCGGCCTCGGTATTTCTGCTGTGGGGAGCCCGCTGATCGGTTCGTTGCTGCGGCCGGTGATCCGGGTCCTCGCGCCGGTGCCGAAGGTTGCTCTCTATCCCGCCTTCATGCTGACGCTCGGCTTCGACCATGCCTCGAAGATCGCGCTCGTTTTTGCCGATGCGATGTTCCCGATCCTCCTCGCCACCTATCAGGGCGCGCTTGCGGTCGATACCAAGCTCGTCTGGTCAGCGCGCGCCATGGGCATGAGCCGCACCAAGGCGCTGTTCACGATTGTGTTGACCGCGGCTCTGCCTTCGATCCTGACAGGATGCCGGATCGGTCTTGTCATTTCCTGTATCGTGGTTTTCCTGTCGGAGATGATATCCTCGACCGATGGGCTCGGGCATTTGCTCGTCCGGGCTGCACGCAACTTCCAGACCGTGGATATGTTCGTGCCCCTCATTGCGATTTCTGCGCTGGGGCTCCTGCTGAACACGGCGTTCAATCTTTTGCGTGCGCGTCTGCTGAGAGGATTCCCGGAGGAAAGCTGATGCTGGCCGATCGCATCGAGGGAAAGTGGATCGACGCTTTCTGCGAGCTGTTTGAGAAATGCGCGGTGAAGAAAGG
>JAEXXW010000347.1 GCA_023405565.1 Pseudomonadota bacterium | reverse complement strand
CGTGGGCGAACGCAGCCTGAGGCCCTTCATATCCTCAAGCACTTTGATTTGCCTGTTCGCATGGATGACGCCATGGTCATGCGCCCACAGGCAGATCGGCCGCACATCCTTGAACTCGTCGCGCAACTGCGCCTCGTAAAGGGCCTGCACAGCCTGCGCATTGGCGGCGCCGCGCTTGTTGGCAACGAACGGCAGCTCGAACACCTCGATCTTCGGAAAACGGCCGGGTGTTGCGCCGGGCAAGGTCCAGACCATATCGACGGCGCCATCGCGCGCCTGATCGTAAAGCTGCGCTGGCGCGCCACCGAGCTGCATCGACGGGAAAATGTTGATCTTGATCCGGTTGTCGGAGTCCTTTTCGACCTTGCGCGCCCATGGCAACAGCAGACGCGTATGGGCGTTCGCGACCGGCGACAGGAAGTGATGCAGCTTGAGCGTGACCTGCGGCGTTTGCGCGAATGCCTCGCGAAGGACCGCAGGCGATGCCAGCGCAGCCCCGGCAAAGGTCAGAAAGCGGCGGCGTCCAATGGTCATGAGCCCTTCCCTCGTGCGTTATCTAGTGCCGCGATTTTGAAGTTCCTGCACCATTTGCAGCAAGGTGCACTCGTCACCCTTATTTGCGGCGCACTTTTGTCAGGCCAGTCCGCCGATTGCCGCACGGACCGGCATTGACACACAAGCGCGTTATCCAGCCGCGTTCATGGATGAACATGGCCCTCATAGGCCCCCCCCTCCGGCTCAAACGGCGCTTCGATGTCGATCAGCCTCGCTCCAAACGGCTGCAACAAGGCGCGGGCCATATCCGAGCGACGCAATCGCAGACGACGCTCGTGGATCTCGACCGGGATATGATGATCGCCCAGCAACCAGGCCAATCGCGCCAAAGCGGAGGGATCGGCAGCGCGAACCTCAAGCAGCAGTTCCGGCTTGGCGACGATCTCGATCAGGCTGCCATCGCTGAGCGCAAGGATATCACCAGCCCGCAGTCTTTGACCTTGCGGCAAAACGATTTCAACCATCGTTCCGCGCAGCGTGCTGAAGGTGCCGTGCGACAGGCGACGCTGCTCATGGTCCAGAAGAAGCGTATCGATCGTGCGGCGCCCCTCGGCCTGCCCGGCCGAAAGGAGCGACACCACGTGCAGCACGGGCTTGTCCGCCGGACTCTGCAATCAATTCAGACGGCTTGGCCGCTCCTCGTCATCGGAATGCGCCAGAGCCACGTGAGGCCCGCTCTTGTCGTCCGGATGCGAAGCCATCATGGCCTCATGCTTTGCGGCCGCGGCTTCCACATCCTTGCGTTTGTATTCGCGCGCTGACAGCCAGCCGAACGGCAGCGACGCTAGGTAGGCGAGCGTACCAATGGTCAGGACCGGCCACGGATAGCTGACGAGCAAGGCCACGAACAGCACAATGGCCACGAAGATCGGCAGCACGAGATCGGGCCGGACCCGATTGCCGAGCTTCTTGCCCGAGAAGACCGGCAGGGTCGAGACCAGAAGGAAGGCGATGACCAGCGTGTAGATGCAAGCAAGCGCATTGAAGCGCGGCATGCCGAGCAGATTCACATAGATCGGCAGCAGCACGATGATCGCGCCGGCCGGCGCCGGAACGCCGGTGAAGAAATTGCCCATCCAGGCCGGGCGATTGGGATCATCCGCCATGACATTGAAGCGCGCGAGGCGCAGGCTCATGCAGATCGCGAACACAAGCGCCGCGATCCAGCCGATGGCCCCGAGTTCGTTCAGACCCCAGAAGTAAAGAATGAGGCCCGGCACGACGCCGAAATTGACAAAGTCCGCGAGGCTGTCGAGCTCGGCGCCGAAGCGCGATTGCCCTTTCAGCATGCGCGCCACGCGGCCATCGATGCCATCCAGCGCCGCCGCAAACACGATCGCGCCCAGCGCCCATTCGATCCGGCCTTCGATCGCCAGACGGATCGCCGTCAGTCCCGCGCAGAGCGAGAGCAGCGTGATCATGTTCGGCAACAGGAGGCGGACCGGAATGGTGCGAAAACGCCGGCGGCGCAGGCCGGTTCGTTCAGGATCGACAGGTGAAAATGTCATGTCCACAACCTTAGCAAATGATCCGGTTCGCCGCCATCGCCTGGCGGGCCATCACGGTTAACCCATCTTGAAATTGCGCGGGCCTTCCGCACCTTTCAAATCGGCCAAAACGGTTTCTCCGGCAATCGCCGTCTGCCCTTCGGCGACCATCGGCCGCGCCCCTTCGGGCAGATAAACATCGAGCCGCGAACCGAAGCGGATCATGCCAAAGCGGTCACCGGCACCGAGGGCTTCGCCCTCGCGGACGAAACACAGGATGCGGCGCGCGACGAGACCGGCGATCTGCACCACACCGATGCGGCCATTGGGCGTTGCGATCACCAGCGCATTGCGCTCGTTATCCTCGCTCGCCTTGTCGAGATCGGCATTCAGGAAGGTGCCAGCACGATAGACGATACGTTCGACACGCCCGGCGACCGGACTGCGATTCACGTGGCAGTCGAACACGCTCATGAAAACCGAGATGCGCAGGATCGGACGATCGCCGAGATCGAGTTCCTTCGGCGGCACCACATTGGCGACCAGGCTGACCCGGCCGTCGGCCGGCGAAACGACAATGCCGTCACGTATGGGTGTCACACGCGGCGGATCGCGGAAGAAGTAGGCGCACCAGGCGGTCAGCAATGTGCCGATCCAGCCGAGCGGCGACCATATCCAGAACAGGACCAGACTGGCCAAGGCGAAAGCGCCGATGAACGGCAGGCCTTGCGGATGGATCGGCACAAGCTGCGACTGGATCGATTTCACGACAGACATTGATTATCCCCCCAGAGCATCCGCGGGCGCGCGCGGCGCAATATCACCCTCTTCCGAAACGTCGTCTTCCACCTTCGGCGGATTACGGTTCGGAGCAAGTTCATCTTCCTCGGCCTGCGCAAGCTTTTCCCGTGCGGCTTCGGCTTCGCGCTGACGATTCCACATGCTGGCATAGAGGCCGTCACGCGCCAGCAACTGATAATGCGTGCCGCGCTCGGCGATGTGGCCGGCCTCAAGCACGATGATCTCGTCGGCATTGACGATGGTCGAGAGGCGATGCGCGATGACGAGCGTCGTACGACCCCTGGAGACGCGGTCGAGCGCGTCCTGAATTTCCTTCTCGGTGTGGCTGTCGAGAGCCGACGTAGCTTCGTCGAGCACGAGGATCGGCGGCGCTTTCAGGATCGTGCGGGCAATCGCGACGCGCTGCTTCTCGCCGCCGGAGAGTTTCAACCCGCGCTCGCCGACTTCGGTCTCATAGCCTTTCGGGCTGAGCTTGATGAAGGCGTCGATCTGCGCCAGCCGCGCCGCCTCCTCCACGTCCGCGTCGCTCGCATCCCAGCGGCCATAGCGGATGTTGTAACGGAGCGTGTCGTTGAACAGCACGGTATCCTGCGGCACCATGCCGATGGCGGAGCGGAGCGAATTCTGCGTCACATCGCGGATATCCTGATTGTCGATCAGGATACGGCCGCTGGTGACATCATAAAAGCGGAACAGCAGACGCGAGAGCGTCGATTTGCCGGCGCCCGACGGACCGACGATCGCAACCGTATGGCCGGCCGGCACCTCGAAGCTGATGCCCTTGAGGATCGGACGGATGGACTCATAAGCGAAAGTCACATTCTCGAATCGCAGCGCACCTTTATTCACGCGCAAGGCCGGCGCATCCGGCTCGTCCTTGATTTCCGGATCGCGCTGCAGGATGGAGAACATCATCTCTATGTCGATCACCGCCTGCTTGATCTCGCGATAGACCATGCCCATGAAATTCAGCGGCTGATAGAGCTGAATCATCATGGCATTGATCATGACGAAATCACCGACCGTGTTGGTGCCGTTGTGAACGCCGATCGCGCACATCACCATCGCAAGACCAAGCCCTGCGGTGAAGATCGCAGCCTGGCCTGCATTGAGCACGGCGAGCGACGTGTAGGCCTTGACGCTCGCTTCCTCATAGCGCGCCATGGAGCGGTCGTAGCGCTTGGCTTCGCGTTCCTCGGCGACGAAATATTTGACCGTCTCGTAGTTCAAAAGAGAGTCGATGGCCTTGGTGTTGGCCTCGGTATCGCTCTCATTCATCCGGCGGCGAATGGAGATCCGCCACTCGGTCGCATAATAGGTATAGAGCATGTAGGCTGTGACAGTGACGAGGATCACCACCACGTAACGCCAGTCGAATTGCCAGAACAGCACGCCGACGATGAGCGCAAGCTCGATGATCGTCGGGATGAGTTGCAGGATCACCATCCTCACGATGGTTTCGATGCCGTTGCGCCCGCGCTCCAGCACGCGCGTCAGCCCGCCGGTCTTGCGCTCCAGATGATAGCGCAGCGACAATTGGTGCATATGCTCGAAGGTCATGATGGCGAGGCGCCGGACCGCGTGCATCGCCACCTTGGCGAAGATGCCGTCGCGCACCTGCGTCAGCACCGCCATCAGAATGCGCATGCCGCCATAGGCGACCGTCATCAGGATCGGCGCGGCTACCACCCAGCCGAGCCAGGACGAAGCGAAGAACGGCGCGCTCGGATGCCCCGACAGGGCATCGGTCGCCCATTTGAAGGTGAAGGGCACGACGATGGTGACGAGTTTCGCCACCAGCAGCAACACCATCGCCCACGCCACCCGCCATTTCAGGTCGGCCCGGTCCCCCGGCCAGATATAGGGCCAGAGCCCGACAAGGGTCCGCAAAAGCGCGCCCTGCTGGGCGGAGACCCGCGAATTGGTCTGGTCGCGGGTCGTGGCGGATGTGTCAGTCATGAGGTCTGAATGGCGTCCGGTCGTTAAGCTTTATTCTGGGCCGGATATAGGGTTTCTGGAGCCAATTGTTACCGTCCAAGAGGCCCGAGGGGGTCTCGCGGCGCCTTGGAATAGGCCGATCAGTGGCATACATCAATCGGGTTCGCCCGCCTTTACGGCCTTTCCCCGCCAATGCGACAGTGAATGAATGAGCACGATTCGGAATATTTGCGTCTATTGCGGTTCCGGCCCCGGGACCGACCCGGCCTTCACCAAGGCCGCCCATGCCTTTGGCAGCGTCCTGGCGCAGAACGATATCGGCCTCGTCTATGGAGGCGGCTCAGTTGGCCTCATGGGGGCTGTGGCCGCCGCGACGATGGCCGGTGGCGGCCGGGTCACGGGCATCATCCCCGAATTCCTGACCAGCCGGGAGCGACCTTATTCCGACGCGCAGGAGCTGATCGTCACCCGTGACATGCACGAGCGCAAACGCATCATGTTCGAGCGCTCGGATGCCTTTGTGGCCCTGCCCGGTGGCATCGGCACGCTCGAGGAACTGGTCGAGCAGCTCACCTGGGCACAGCTCGGCCGGCACAAGAAGCCGATCCTCGTCGCCAATATCGGCGGCTTCTGGGACCCGCTATGCGCCCTGCTCGATCACATGCAGAAGCTGGCCTTCATCCGCGCCGGATTTTCGGTCAGTCTGCTGGTATCCGACACCGTGGAAGAGATTCTGCCGAAGCTGTTCGAAGCAGCCGCGCCGGTGCCCGAAGCCGAAAAGCTGATGAAAGCCGGTGCGGCGGAGCGGCTGTAAGGCTGCCGACCTTCATTGTTTTCCATTCGTCCCCGCGAAAGCGGGGACGAATGGATAAATTGGCGCGCTACGCCGTCGCGCCGGACCGCACCAGCTTGAAAACGATCGAATCCATCAGCGCCTGGAACGAGGATTCGATGACGTTCGGCGACACGCCGACAGTGGTCCAGCGATCGCCCTGCTCGTCCTCGCTCTCGATCAGCACGCGCGTGACCGCTTCCGTACCGGCATTGAGGATACGCACGCGGTAATCCGTCAGCTTCAGTCCATCGATGTATTTCTGATACTTGCCGAGGTCCTTGCGCAGCGCGACGTCGAGCGCATTGACCGGACCGTTGCCTTCACCGGCCGAGATCAGCGTTTCACCGTCGACCTTCACCTTCACCACCGCCATGGCGACCGTGACACGCTTACCAACCGCGTTGTAGCGCTGCTCGACATTCACATCGAACTGCTCGACGTCGAAATAGTCCGGCACCTTGCCGAGGATGCGCCGCGCCAGCAATTCGAATGACGCGTCGGCGCCTTCATAGGCATATCCCAGCGCCTCGCGCTCCTTCACCTCTTCCAGCAATCGGGCAATGCGCGGATCATTCTTGTCCACGCTCATGCCGATGCGTTCGAGTTCGGACAGCACGTTCGAACGGCCGCCCTGGTCCGACACCAGAACGCGTCGGCGATTGCCGACCGCCTCCGGCGCCACGTGCTCATAGGTCGCTGGGTCTTTCAGGATCGCCGAGGCATGAATGCCGGCCTTGGTCGCAAAGGCGCTGTCGCCGACAT
>JAEXXW010000339.1 GCA_023405565.1 Pseudomonadota bacterium | reverse complement strand
CCTCTCCCTGCTCTACCGCCACCGGCCCGAGCAGTGCCGCCTCATCATGATCGACCCGAAGATGCTGGAGCTCTCCGTCTATGACGGCATCCCGCATCTGCTCTCCCCCGTCGTCACCGACCCGAAGAAGGCGGTGATCGCCCTCAAATGGGCGGTGCGGGAGATGGAGGAGCGCTACAAGAAGATGTCGAAGGTCGGCGTGCGCTCGATCGACGGCTTCAACGCGCGGGTGGTCGAGGCGCAGGCCAAGGGCGAGGCCATCGTGCGCACGGTGCAGACCGGCTTCGACCGCGAGACCGGCGAGGCCGTCTACGAGCGCGAGGAGATGGAGCTCGAGCCGCTGCCCTACATCGTCGTCGTGGTCGACGAGATGGCCGACCTGATGATGGTCGCCGGCAAGGACATCGAAGGCGCGGTGCAGCGTCTCGCACAGATGGCACGCGCCGCCGGACTGCATGTGATCCTCGCGACGCAGCGGCCCTCGGTGGATGTCATCACCGGCACCATCAAGGCGAACTTCCCGACGCGCATTTCCTTCCAGGTCACATCGAAAATCGACAGCCGCACCATCCTCGGAGAAATGGGCGCCGAGCAACTGCTCGGCCAGGGCGACATGCTCTACATGGCCGGCGGTGGCCGCATCAGCCGCGTGCACGGACCCTTTGTGGCCGACGACGAGGTCGAGAAGGTCGTTCGTCATCTGAAATCGCAGGGCGTTCCGCAATATCTCGAAGAGGTGACGCGGGACGACAGCGAAGATGAGGATGGCGCCGTGTTCGATGCGACCGGGATGGGGGCCGAGAAGGACCTTTATCAGCAGGCGGTCGATATCGTGCTGCGCGATCGCAAGGCTTCGACCAGTTACATCCAGCGCCGGCTGCAGATCGGCTACAATCGCGCCGCGACGCTGATGGAGCGGATGGAACAGGAAGGCGTGGTCGGCCAAGCCAATCATGCCGGCAAAAGGGAAATTCTGATCGAAGAGGGTGCCAGCCGGTTCGGCTGACACTATTTGCCAGTTTTGCGGCCTCTGATGCGGTCCGGCGGTGCCGGATTGACCTCAAGAAGCCGCCAAAACGCCACAGGGGCGGGCTAGCCGACAGCCTTGCCCAGACGGAGTAGAGTATGACGCGGACGCTGCCGAAATTTTGCGCTGTGGTGACGACCTGTCTCGTGGCGGGCCTGATCGCTGTTCCGGTCGCTGTCGCGCAGTCGGTTCCACTGCCAAAGCCGGCGCCCTATCCGAAGGCCAAGGCGGTGAAGATGGCGCAGGCGCGTCCCGTTCCGCCGGCTGCCGTCGGAGAACCGGCCGCCCCGGTGCGGCCCAATGCGCCGGCCAGCACGGCTCCTGCAGGAGGCTTTGATGCCGGCCAGCGCGCGCTCGCTGACAAGATCAGCGCCTATCTCTCCGGCATGCGACAGGCCACCGGCCGCTTCGTGCAGGTTGGTCCGGATGGCCGCAAGACGCAGGGCGATCTCTATCTGATGAAGCCGGGCAAGCTGCGTTTCGAATATGAAGACCCGAGCCCGATCCAGCTCATTGCCGATGGCACATCGGTGGTGGTGCGCGATCGCCGGTTGGCGACGCAGGATCTCTATCCGCTCGGCCAGACGCCTTTGCGTTTCCTTCTCGCCGACAAGATCGATCTGCTGCGTGACACCAATGTCGTCGGCATCTATTCCGACGACATCTTCTCGACCATGGTGATCGAGGAAAAGCAGACGCTCGGCGGCAAGCACAAATTGATGCTGATGTTCGATGCCAAGGATCTGACCTTGAAGCAATGGACCGTCACCGATCCCCAGGGCTTCGATACGACGGTTGCCGTCTACAATCTCGACCCGAACAAGAAGCCCGATCCCGGCCTGTTCAAGATCAACTACGAGCGGATGCTGCAGTAACGACGGCAGCGAGCTCATTGTCGTCATGGCCGGGCTTGACCCGGCCATCCATCTTCTTCGCAAGATTCATTTCGTTTGATGGATGCGCGGGTCAAGCCCGCGCATGACAGCGGTGGATTGCTTGCTCAAGTATCCGGCGTCGAAATCAACCGCGCGCCGCGCCGGAACGTGACGTAGCTCCACAACCACGTCACTGCGACGACGAAGCGGTTGCGCAGCCCGATCAGGAAATAGATGTGGGCGATGCCCCAGAACAGCCAGCCGATGAAGCCGGTGAGTTCGAAGCGGCCGATCTTCACCACGGCGGCTCTCCGTCCGACCGTCGCAAGATCGCCGGCATGACTATAGACGAACGGCTTGGTCTCCTTCTCGCCTCCAACACGGGCAGCGATGAGACGGCCGATATAGCGCCCCATCTGCTTGGCCGCTGGCGCGATGCCCGGCACCGGCTTGCCGTCCTGATCCTTCGCCGAAGCGAGATCGCCGGCAGCGAAGACATTCTGCAGACCCGGTACCGACAGATCTGGTGTAACGATAATGCGTCCGGCGCGATCATGTTCGGCATGAATCCATTGCGCCGCCGGTGACGCCATTACGCCGGCCGCCCAGACGATGGTCGATGCATCGATATGCGTCTCGCCGAGCGATACACCATCGGCATCGCAGCCGGTCACTGTCGTATTGACCTTTACCTCGACGCCCATGCTTTCAAGTGAGCGCTGCGCATAGTTCGACAGGTTCTCCGGCAGGGCCGGCAGGATGCGCGGTCCGGCTTCGATCAACACAATGTGCGACATGCGCGGATCAATCGCGCGGAAATCCGCTTTCAATGTCTCGTTGGCAACCTCCGCCATGGCGCCGGCCATCTCGACGCCAGTCGGTCCACCGCCGACGACAACGAAAGTGAGCAGCTTGCGGCGCAAGGCTGCATCGTCGGCGATTTCGGCACGTTCGAAGGCGAGCAGGAAGCGCGCGCGAATATGCCGCGCATCCTCGAGCTGCTTCAGGCCCGGTGCGACATCGGCCCATTCGTCATGGCCGAAATAGGCATGGGTCACGCCGCTGGCGAGGACGAGATAATCGTATGGCACATTGATCTCGTCCGTATGCACCACACGCGCCTGCGTATCGATGCCCGTGACCCTGGCCATGATGACGCGCAGATTTGGCTGGCGATTGAGGATCGAACGGATCGGCCAGGCGATGTCGGCGGGAGATAAAGCCGCGGTTGCCACCTGATACAAAAGCGGCTGGAAGCAATGATGGTTCTGCCGGTCGATCAAGGTGATCTCGACCGGTGCCCTTGCCAGTGCGCGCGCCGCTTCAAGCCCGGCAAAGCCGCCGCCGACAATGACCACACGGGGTAAAGTCATGGCCACTCCGTCTCATGCATCGCAAGGATGCCGTCTCAACGTCATGTGACGTTGGAGACGCGAAACGACAATGGCACATGTGACGGAAAAGGGTCGCCAGGGACGCCGCTGGACGTCTTCGGCGTTGCGATTAGCCCGGCATCTTCAGCACGGCATGTTGCGCATAGTCGCGATAGGGACGGTTCACCATCAACAGGGCCCCGTTGCGCCGGGCGCTGGCCGTGAGCCAGCGTTCGAGCCCGTCACGCGGCGTGACATGGAAGGCCTTGAGCCAGCGCCGCAGGGCCGTGCGGAACAATGAGGGCAGACGCGCCTGGCCGCCGAAATCGACGATATGCAGCTCGCCGCCCGGTGCCAGCAAGGAGACGGCGCGATCGACGGCGCCATTCCAGTCGGGGATCATCGAGACGCTATAGGAGATGAAGACACGATCGAATGTCTGGCGGCCGAACAGGCGTTCCGGATCGAACGATGTGGCATCGCCATGCGCGACACGGACACGATTGGACAAACCGGACCGGCCCAGCGTTTCGATCGCGCGGGTCAGCATCACGGTCGAGACATCGACGCCGTAGAAGCGGGCGGCGGGATATTGTTTCGCGGCTCTGGTCAGATTGCGGCCGGTGCCGCAGCCGATCTCGAGAACAGCATCGCCGGAATTCGGGCGCAGGCCGGCGATGAGCTGATCGCGACCCAGCAGATAATATTTCCGCGTCAGGTCGTAGATGTGATGCTGGCGCCGGTAGATCCGGTCCATCAACGCTGCGTTGATGGTGGCTTCGCTCATGACGCATCCCGCAAGGTGTAAAGGTGGAAGCCGCCATAGATCGCCGAGCGGTCGCGCCGCGTATAATCGCGCGAGGCATTGGCTTCGTAGGTCCAGCGATCGAGAATGTCGTTTTCGACACGGCCCGGCAGAAGGCTTGGCTCGGCAGCGGTGCGGAAGATCACGCGCGCGCCGGGCCGTGCGGTGCGGGTGATCTCGCGCCACAATGCGTTCAGTTGTGCATCGGTCATCCAGTCCTGTGCATCGAGCAGGACGTAACGGTCGGCCGATTCCGCCTCTTGGCCTTGCAGATATTCGGTGAAGGAGCGGTTCAGCACTTGCGCGCGATCGGCGCGGGAACGAATGGTTTCAAAATGCTCGGCGCGCAGATAGGGCGGCAGAGGGCCGCGGCCATCTTTCGCATAGGAGCGGCCGAGCGCCTGCCAGGCGAAGTAATTGTCGTCGAGGCTGAAATCGCAGGTCAGCTTTTCCATGCGCTGACGCAGGATCGACGACATGCCGCCAGTGCCGGCGAGCGCCAGCGCTTCATATTGAGCCGGTGGAATGCCGAGGCCGTAAAGCGAGAACTGACGCGACGTGAACCAGCGCACGAAGCGTTTGTCGAACAATGGCGCCAGCACCTTGTCGAAATAGGCGCGCTGCTCTTCCAGAGTTTGCGCGCGCAGCATGTCGCGCGGATCGACGCCATAGAGCCTTGCCACCGCATGGCCAAAGCCGATGAAGCGGCCCAGCAGGCCGTAGCGATAGAGGTTGCGGCTGAAGACGGTGATGCGCGGATCGCCAAAGCCGAATTTCTGGCGCGCTTCCCAATAGCTGCGCGTTTCGGCATCGAGATGGCGGGCGATATGCTGCTGGTAGAAATGGATATTGTCGATGCGATCGGCAGCACCGAAGAAGCCGTAATAGGTTTCGTAATCCGGCAGGCGGCGGACGCCTTCGAGCTTGAGACGGTTGAGGGCAATATGCGCGCGGCTGAGATCGAGGGCGGTGATCTTCTGCGGTCCGGCAATCAGATAGGACAGGACGTTGCAGCCGCCCGACGCGATGGTGACGACGTGATTGTCAGGCCGGATCGCCAATGCTTCAAGATCGATTTCGGGGTCTTCCCAGATTTGTGGATAGACCATGCCCTTGAACAGCCGGGCGAAGGCGGCTTCGAGAAGACCTTCGCGGGACAACAGCGTGTTGCGGCGGACCGCCTGTTTCAGACGCTCGTCAGCCGTTGCCATCGCGCTGGTGGCCAATGCAATCTCCTGATATCGAATCGGATGCGCGATCTAGCGTCCGGTCAGTGATGCTTTGATGACAGGTGCTGAACGAGGACGCCGATGCTTAAGAATGGATTCGATATCTCCGCGTGTTTTACGTCACGCCGCTGTCGCATTGGCGGCGCGGTTGTTGCAATGACGCTGATGACGGCGAGCCTGCCGGCGCAGGCGCAGACCTTCGTGCGCTATCTCTGCGATGACGGTACGCCTGTGGTTGCCGCCTTCTATCCGCAAGACAAGACCGCGCGCATCCAGGTCGATGGCAAGGCGCTGGCCTTGCCGCAGCGGTTGTCGGCGGATGGTGGGCGCTATGCCAAGGGCGGCGTTTCGTTCTGGATCAAGGGACAACAGGCGACATTGAAGCGACCGAAGGTCAAGCCCACGATCTGTAAAGTGCAGTGATCTGATATTTGTCTTGAAACTGGCAAACTGGGTGCGCGGGACACAGATCACCTCTCCCCGGTAAACTCGGGGTTACCCGAATTCACAACGTGGTGTCGAATTCGGGTGGTCCTGACACGCTTCGGGGCCACACGGGCCATGCAAACTCAACCGATTGCCGTGTGGACGGCTCCTCAGAGCGGCGTCCTCACCTTCTGACCGGCTGGAACCTCCGCCCTCACCGTCACTTAAGCCATCGGAAGCGATCTCAATTCTCGGTCACAGAAGGTCGCCTGAGGCCTGCCTCCGCGATTTTTGATCGCAACCTCATCGGCTCGCCAATCGCGCTGATCGAGACCGTCAACGGAGGCCAGATAGGCAATCCCACCCCTCGCCCAGATAGGGAGGCAAAGATGTCAGATTACTCGAGCTACTCGAGCGCGCCCCGCAGCGCAGGTGAATATGAGGCTGCACGCGTGAGCACGGCAGAGGATGATGCGCGCACCGCGTTCATCAATACGGTTTCTTGGGGTGCAATATTCGCAGGCGTCATACTTGCGCTTGTGACACAGCTGATCCTGAACATGTTGGGAATTGGAATCGGTGCGGCATCTTTTGGTCCCGGGACGGGGGACAATCCTGCCGCATCGACAATCTCGATCGGGGCTGCATTGTGGTTTGCCT
>JAEXXW010000308.1 GCA_023405565.1 Pseudomonadota bacterium | reverse complement strand
GGTCATTCAGGCTCGCGAGCATGAGTCCGGACAGGTCATCGTCAGTGTCAGGGACACAGGCGTCGGATTTGCATC
Organism: Pseudomonadota bacterium; assembly: GCA_023405565.1. Classification (GTDB taxonomy): domain Bacteria; phylum Pseudomonadota; class Alphaproteobacteria; order Rhizobiales; family Xanthobacteraceae; genus Pseudorhodoplanes. The sequence continues at coordinate 2,961 of JAEXXW010000308.1, read as the reverse complement.
GGATAACGAGGCGCAGTTGTTCCAGGCTTTTTTTACGACCAAGACCGAAGGGATGGGCATGGGTCTCTCGATCAGTCGTACGATCATCGAGTCGCACGGAGGCCGGATATGGGCCTCTCGCAACCGGGATGCGGGAGCCACTTTCCAGTTCACCTTGCCGGTGATGCAGGAGGACGAGCCGTTGTCCTCCTAGCGGTGGCTTGGTGGTGCGGTCTGCGCCCGGTCGTTGGCCGCTGTGCAGGGAGGGAGAGCAAGGATGGCTTGTTCGCAGCAATATCGCAAAAGCGGATAGGGCCTGAATGGCGTAGTCATTGGGGAAGAATGAAGCAGGTTGTGATGTCCGTCTCCTCGGTGGCTCACGCCCGGGTCCCTCCGACCCGACGCTCTGCCGCGGAAGATTGGCAAGTCCAGGTCCCCTCCCGGGGCTTGCCAGAATGCATAGGTCTGGGCCGGTAGCGCTGCTGCCGGCCCCTTCTTTCTGTTCTGCGCGCGACGCCATCCATTCTGTTTCCGGAATTCCTTCATGAGATCGGAAGTGTAACTGAGAGATGCCGGGTTCTATCGATGATGTGTGTCATTGTGGTTCGGATGCCTCGGCGTGACGATATGATCTTGAAGCAATCGCGCTGTTGCCGCCGTATCTGAGCGGCGGCAGCGATGGCGATGATTTTTGGTATGCAGAATATGTCGTGTAATATTGTCCGATTTTATTGGTCCCTCCGAGGGGAGAACAGAGTGTGAGCCCGGCGCCATCGACGAATAGCGGACGCAATCAGGAACCGACGGTGATTGTCGTCGATGACGACCAGTCCGTGCGCGACGCGCTGTCCAGTCTCTTCAGATCGGTTGGCTTGCGGTGCGAACTGTTCTCGTCGGCCGCGGAACTCCTGCAGAATAAACTACCGGATGTTGCGAGCTGCCTGGTTCTCGACGTGCGATTGCCTGGTGCGAGTGGCCTCGATTTCCAGAATGAACTCGCCAAGGTTGGTATCAGCATTCCTGTGATCTTCATTACCGGTCATGGCGATATCCCGATGACGGTCAAGGCCATGAAGGCTGGCGCCGTCGATTTTCTGACCAAGCCGTTCCGTGATCAGGATATGTTGGATGCCGTGACCATGGCGCTCGAGCGGGACCGGCAGCGGCGCGAGAACGAATCCGCAGCGTCGGATCTGCGTCAGCGGTTCGAGTCGCTGACGCCGCGCGAGAAGGAGGTCATGGGATTCGTCACGGCGGGACTGATGAACAAGCAGGTCGCTGCGGAAATGGGCGTCAGCGAAATCACGGTCAAGATTCACCGCGGTCATGCCATGAAGAAGATGGACGCCAGATCGCTTGCGGATCTCGTGCGGAAAGCGGAAACGTTGGGGGTGCGCCGCACAAAAACATAGTGCGAATAAACACGAAAATAAACGTATGTATGATTTTCCTCATATCTTCGGCGTTGCAGTCTTCCTTGTGTATGGTTGCCGTAGCTTCTGCTGATCCCCATTCAATGGGCATGTGAAGGACAGGTTACTTGCAGAAGGTTCCCGTGATTGCAATCGTTGATGATGACGAGTCGGTCCGCGTCGCCACACGAAGTCTCGTGCGGTCGCTCGGTTTCACGGCTCACACATTTTCCTCCGCCGAGGAGTTCCTGCAGTCGCAGCAGGTCGAAGAATGCTCCTGCGTGATCACTGACGTGCAGATGCCGGGGCTCAGTGGCGTCGATCTGCAAAGCCGGCTCGCGGCCGAAGGGTATGAGACCCCGATCATCTTCATGACCGCTTTCGCCGACGAAGCGGTGCAGGCACGGGCCATGAAAGCCGGTGCCGTTGGCTTTCTGAGCAAGCCGTTCGACGGGCGAGTTTTGATCAAATGCCTTGAAGAGGCCCTGGGCCAAAACAGGGCCGCGCGGCCATAAGTTCTATTGCCATCATAGCGCCACCGTCAGCAAGCCCGGACAGGGCCGCGCAACTCGCATTCGTCCGCCGCTCCACCCTATACATTCGTATAGGTCAGTCACACCAAGACGGCATTCCGCGGAAACCTAGGTAGGATGGAGCGACGACGGCTCCGGCAACTACCTTCACCTTCGAAGTTGACGACCCAGGTCCTGGGACAACCGCACGAAGGTCAAAGGTGGAAGCCATGCTGATGCAACCCGCACTCCCCAAAAGCGCCCCTCGTTTCAATCAGCCGGTCCTGCCGGCAACGAATGGAGCGATGTTCGATTCGACTATCGGCATACGCGTCGATGCGAAGGAGAGCAGGGCATCCAGTGTCGCTGCGGCGAAAGATATCCGTATCAACGCTGCAAACGTGAATGTGCAGGTGTTGCCTTCGAGCATGGTCAAACGCCGGGCCATCGCATGGAAAGGGATGGCCGCGGAAATCGTCCAGGCCACACAGCGGGACAAAGTGGAATTTCGTTTCCGCTCGTCGTTTCATCTGCTGGCATTCCACGAGCAGGGTGCGCGGAACGATGGAGAGACTTTTGTCGAGGGGCTGTCGCGTTCGAATCTGCGTGACGTCAAGCGCAAGCTGACTTTCGTTCCGGCCGGACATGAATATCGCGAATGGCATGATCCGCGTGTGTTGAGCCGCGTGGTCTTCTTCTATTTCGATCCGGCGGCGATGCCTTCGCTCTCCGATCAGGAGCGCCCGCTGTCGCCGCGCTTGTTCTTCGAGAACGCGGCCTTGCGCGAGACCGCGCTCAAACTCATGACGCTGATCGAAGGCGGATCGGACGATAATATGCCCTATATCGAGGCGCTTGGGGCGGTGCGGGCACATGAGCTTGTCCGCCTCGATCAGGGCGTGTCGATCCGGGATACGCCGGTCCGTGGCGGGCTCGCGGCCTGGCAGGAGAAAGTCGTCACAAATTATATCGAGGAACATCTCGCCGAGACGATTCCTCTGGGCAGGCTCGCTGAACTCGTGCGGTTGAGCCCGTACTATTTTTGTCGAGCCTTCAAG
>JAEXXW010000245.1 GCA_023405565.1 Pseudomonadota bacterium | reverse complement strand
CGGCAAACCCGTGCCGGGCTATCTCGCCAAGATCGTCGACGACGAGGGCAATGAAGTGCCACGCGGAACGATCGGCAGGCTTGCCGTACGGGGCCCGGTCGGTTGCCGCTATCTCGCCGACGATCGCCAGACCAAGTACGTGCAGGGCGGCTGGAATTTCCCTGGCGATACCTATGTGCAGGATGAAGAGGGGTACTTCTGGTATCAGGCGCGCTCCGACGACATGATCATCTCGGCGGGTTACAACATCGCTGGTCCCGAAGTGGAGGAGGTGTTGCTCGGTCATCCCGCCGTTGCTGAATGCGGCGTGGTCGGAGCGCCGGATCCTGAGCGCGGGCATATCGTGAAGGCGTATATTGTTCTGCGTCCGGAGCAGACTGGCGACGCCGTGTTGACCAAGACCTTGCAGGATTATGTCAAGAACACGGTCGCGCCTTACAAGTATCCACGCGCGATCGAATATGTCACAGCGCTGCCGCGCACGGAGAGCGGCAAGCTGCAACGGTTCGCCCTGCGCAGGATGGCGTCGGAATCTGCCGCGAAGATGGCTTCTTAGGAGATACCAGTGTCGGACAACACAGTTCGTAAAATCCCGGCATCGGGTTCAGCCAACACAATCCTCAATCCGGCCGGCTGGCCGCAGCCGAAAGGCTATGCCAACGGCGTCAAAGCGCGCGGCGAGATGATTTTCGTCGGCGGCATGGTTGGCTGGGATACGGACTTCAAGTTTCCGCAGGGCTTCGTCGCGCAGACGAAGCAATTGCTGGAGAACATCGTCGCCGTGCTGAAGGAAGGCGGCGCAGGACCGGAACATGTCGTACGCATGACATGGTATGTTGTGGATATCGATGAATACCGCAACAGCCTGCCCGAGCTTGGCAAGGTCTATCGCGAAGTGATGGGCCGCAATTTCGGGGCTATGGCGCTGGTGCAGGTCCGCTCGCTCGTCGAGAAGGACGCGCGGCTGGAAATCGAGACCACGGCGGTTATCCCGGACTAAGGCACGTGTTGTCTGCGGACTCGCGCGCGTTCAAAGGATAAAGTAGCTCTGCTGTGAAGCGGAGCTACACTTGCCTTCCACTCTGTCACGCATTGCGTTCTCGACCGCCGTGCTGCTGGCCTCGGTGCTGGTGCATCTGGGTCTGTTTGGCGTGATTGTCCTGGCTGATCGGCGCATTCCGCTGAATTCCGAAGCCAAGCCGATCGATGTCGAGCTGGTGAAGCAGGACGAACTGCCGCCAAAGCCGGAGCCACTGAAGGCGGAGCCTCCCAAACCTGAACCTCCCAAGCCGGAACCGCCCAAGCTCGATCTTCCCCAGCCAGCGCTCTCCAAGCCGGAGGCGCCAAAATCGGAAGCGTTGAAGCCGGTCGAGCAGCAAATCGCAGCCGCGCCGCCGCTGCCCCCGCCTCCCGCGCCTATGCCGTCCGGTCAGGCCTCACGGCCGCAGGAACTGGAAACCAAATCGGCCAAGGCCGAACCGCAGGCGCCGCCGGACCAGCCGGACCGCGTGGAAAAGCCGGCCGGCATTTCCGGCGGTCCAGCAAGCGAAAGCAAATCGAAGCTCACGCCGGAAGACATCGCGGCGCTGCGCGCGCAGATACAGAAATGCTGGAAATTGCCGGTCGGCATCCCTGGCGTGCTTGGGCTTGAGCTGATTATCCGCACCTCGTTCGGCCCCAAGGGGCAGTTGCTCGGCGAGCCGGTGATCCTGAAAGCGCCGGCGTCGGAGCGGGGCCCGCTGCTCGCCGGCATCGCGATGAATGCGCTGAAGGATTGCGCCCCCTATCAGATGCCCGCGGCGAAATACAAAGACTGGAAAGTGCTGGATCTGCGCTTTCTGGCAACCGGCATGACCGGTCTCGGGGTGGCGCCCAAGCTGCCCAATGCACCGCAGGCGAAGCGGTAGGCCGCGCAATTCTCAAACCGTCATTCCAGGACGTGCGGAGCGCTGACCCGGAATGACCGGAAAGCTTTCTTGCCATGGAAATATTTTATCTTATATCTTTCCTATGAAAAAACGCTCGGTGAGGCCATGAGAACCAAAAGCCGCCCCGAACCCGCTCCCGACGAGGCCTTGGTGGTCACCAAAGCCGCCTTGCGAGCCGCTGATCGTCTCGGCATCAGGAATACAGTGCTCGCCCGCATTGTCGGCGTGTCCGAGCCCACGGTCTCGCGTATGCGGCGCGGCGACTACCTGCTGACGAGGGACCAGAAGCCGTTCGAACTCGCCGTGCTATTCATCCGGCTCTATCGCTCGCTGGATGCGATTGTCGATGGCGACGATGTGGTGGCGCAAAACTGGATGCAGAATGAGAACACGGCCCTTAATGGCCGTCCACTCACGCTCATTCAATCGGTCGCCGGTCTCGTCAATGTCATCCAGTATCTCGATGCCCGCAGAGCAGTCGTTTAACACGCATCGTGTGTCCGGCATCTGCTGGCGCGTGATCGAGGCGCAGCATCGCGTCTCGACGATGAAGATCACCGACACGCAGGCCGAACAGGAACTGCTCGAAAGCCTGATCGAAGAGAGCAAGCCGCGGCTGCCGCCGGAATGCAGAGGGCTGCATTATCTTCTCGCAACGCCGTTCCGTTATGGCGCGCCCTATCCGCATGGTTCGCGCTTTCGCCGTGCCGGGCTGACACCCGGCGTCTACTACGCATCGAAGCATGTCGAAACGGCGATTGCGGAGACGGTGTTCTGGCGGCTGTTGTTCTATGCCGACTCGCCGGGGACGCCGTGGCCTTCGAATGCCGGTGAATATACCGCTTTCGCCGTTCAATATGCGACAGGCCGCGCGATCGACCTGACGCGGCCACCACTCGACGCGCGGCGCGATGAGTGGATGCATCCGACCAGGCTCGATGCTTGCCAGGCGTTGGCGGACGCCGCCCGCGAGGCCAATATCGAAGTCATTCGGTATGCGTCGGTGCGCGATTCGAAACACCGGCTGAATGTCGCGTTGCTCACCTGCCGCGCGTTTTCGGTGAAGCAGGAAACCGCGCGTCAGACCTGGCGCATCCATCTCGGGTCAGTCGGCGCGCGAACGCAATGCGAGATACCGAAACTGTCGATCGATTTCGATCGGAAGGTGTTTGCGGGCGATCCCAGAATCGCGAAGATGACGTGGGAGAGGTGACGAATGCGCGCCGCTTTCCCATTGGTTTAGACGCGGACGCCAACGTCAAAGGCCTCGGGCGCTTTGGCTCCCGAGGCCCTTGTCAACGAGATCGCGGGTGGTTCAGCAGCCCCAATTGCATTCGTCGCGGCGCAGTTCGAGACGGACATTCGTATCCGGATCAGACCCCTGATAGACGCCGTCCGGCGCATAAACGGCAATGCTCTTGCGGGCTTTCTTGGTCGAGGCGTAAGCACCGCGAGCATATTTCGCGTCGGGAAAGTTCGGCAGCGTGGTTTCATAAGCCGTATCGCCATGGAAGCCGTCATCCAGACCGCCGCGGGCATTGCTGGCGAAAGCGCCGGTCGCGGACGTCGCAACGAGAGCCACAACGGCAAGGGCTTGCAGGGATTTCAACATGGTCATCTCCTCTGTGTGTGTTTCTAACGACGGGATGCCGTTAGCGATGGGCAGAGAAGTAGCCGGGCGAGGGCGCGCGGGTTAGCTATACGTATGTGCGTGCATCATATCGACTGGTATAGGGCGCTTAAGCCTTTGTTGGTGATGAGCGGTGTGCGGATAAGCCAGCAGTGGCCAGCCTTGTCCGGCCTTTCAGAATGAACCGTGTTTGACGCGTTGCGTTAAGAGAAGATCAGCATCCCTCGTATCTAACACCTCGGTATAGGGTGCTTGTTCCTGAGGGCAGGAAGATGTGTATCCGCCATGTGACTTGTGCCGATGAATCGAAATTTGCCGAAAGGTGCCTACCTCAATTTTTGATTGGTTCAACTGTCGAGGAGAGAACCATGACGTGGAATCTGTTCTGCAAAGCAGCCGTCTATCCAGCCTCCGTCATCGCCCTGTTGAGCGTCACGAGCCCGTCGATGGCCGCTCCGGACGATTGCAGCGCGGGCATTGGTCGTGTGCAGGCGGAGTTGGATGCCGCCCTTAACCGTCGCGCGGCGGCAGGAGCCTTCGCGAAGCAGAGCGATTTTGCGACCATGCGGCGCCAGCCGACACCCGAAACGGTCGCCCGCGCCGAAGCCCAGCTGGGCGATTGGCAAGGCGGGGTCAAGGCCGTGGCCGCGCTCAAGGATGCGCGTGATGCCCGGGCCCGCGGCGACAAACGCGGATGTCTTGAAGCGTTGGAAACCGCACGTGGTCTCATTCGGGAATAGGGCGGCATAGCAAGCTGATTTTGAAACGCAGAATATCGATCGCATCGCGCCTTTAAAGAAAAAGGGCAATCTGCTTGTCACGGA
>JAEXXW010000224.1 GCA_023405565.1 Pseudomonadota bacterium | reverse complement strand
CCCGTGACCAGATCGAGAACGGTGCGCAGGTCATCGACGTCAACATGGACGAAGGCCTGCTCGATTCCCAACAGGCCATGATCACTTTCCTCAACCTGATCGCCGCCGAGCCGGATATCGCTCGCGTGCCGATCATGATCGATTCATCGAAATTCTCGGTGATAGAGGCTGGCCTGAAATGCGTGCAGGGCAAGTGCATCGTCAACTCGATCTCGATGAAGGAGGGCGTCGAGGCCTTTATCCATCATGCGAAGATCGTTCGCCGCTATGGTGCGGCGGTCGTCGTCATGGCTTTCGACGAGAAGGGCCAGGCCGATACGCTGGAACGCAAGACCGAGATCTGTGCGCGCGCCTATGACATCCTCGTCAACGAGGTCGGCTTCCCGCCGGAAGATATCATCTTCGATCCGAATATCTTCGCGGTCGCGACCGGCATCGAGGAGCATAACGGCTATGGCGTTGCCTTTATCGAGGCGGCGCGCTTCATCCGCGAAAAGCTGCCGCATGCGCATGTGTCCGGTGGCGTCTCGAACCTGTCCTTCTCGTTCCGCGGCAACGAGCCGGTGCGCGAGGCGATGCATTCGGTGTTCCTGTATCATGCCATCAAGGCCGGCATGGACATGGGCATCGTCAATGCCGGGCAGATGGCGGTCTATGATGATCTCGATCCCGAATTGCGCGAGGCCTGCGAGGATGTGGTGCTCAATCGCCGCGAGGATGCGGCCGAGCGCCTGCTGGAGATTGCCAAACGCTTTTTTGGGCAAACACGCGAGAAGGCCGAGGCCGATCTTGCCTGGCGCGACTGGCCGGTCGAAAAGCGCCTCTCGCATGCGCTGGTGCACGGCATCACCGATTACATCACCGAGGATACGGAAGCGGCACGGTTGAATGCCAAGCGTCCGCTCGATGTGATCGAAGGTCCGCTGATGGATGGCATGAATGTCGTCGGCGATCTGTTCGGCTCCGGCAAGATGTTCCTGCCGCAGGTGGTGAAGTCCGCCCGCGTGATGAAGCAGGCGGTCGCCTATCTGATGCCGTTCATGGAAGACGAGAAGTCGTCGAACGACAAGGGCCAGAGCAATTCCAACGGCAAGATCCTGCTCGCGACGGTGAAGGGCGATGTGCACGACATCGGCAAGAACATCGTCGGCGTCGTGCTCCAGTGCAACAATTACGAGGTGATCGATCTCGGCGTCATGGTGCCCGCGGCGAAGATTCTCGAAACCGCGCGCGAGCAGCAGGTCGATCTGATCGGCCTGTCGGGCCTCATCACGCCATCGCTCGACGAAATGTGCCATGTGGCGGCGGAAATGGAGCGGCAGAATTTCGATCTGCCGTTGCTGATTGGCGGCGCGACCACGAGCCGTGTTCATACGGCGGTGAAGATCCATCCGAATTATCAGAAGGGGCAGGCGGTCTATGTCACCGACGCCAGCCGCGCGGTCGGCGTCGCGCAGTCATTGATTTCGAAGGATGGGCGCGCGGCCTATATCGAGAACACGCGGGAAGAATATGCGCAGATCGCCGCCGCCCATGCGCGCGGACAAGAGGACAAGAAGCGGCTCTTGGTTGCCGATGCGCGGGCCAATGGATTGAAGCTCGATCCGGCGCAGGTGCTGGCGCCGAAGCCGCAATTCCTCGGCACCAAGGTGCTTCAGAATTACCCGCTGGCGAAGCTCGTTGATTACATCGACTGGACGCCGTTCTTCTCGACATGGGAATTGACCGGCCGCTATCCGGCGATCCTGAGCGACGAGAAATACGGTGCGGCTGCGCGCTCGCTGTTCAACGATGCGCAGGCGATGCTGAAGCAGATCGTCGAGGAGCAATGGGTGCAGGCCTCGGCCATTGTCGGCTTTTGGCCGGCGGCGCGCGAGGGCGACGATATCCGCGTCTATGACGAGCATGGCCGCGCGCCGATCGCGACCCTGCATGGCTTGCGCCAGCAGATCGCGCGGCGCGATGGACGGCCCAATGTCTCGATCGCCGATTTCGTGGCGCCGACCGCGAGCGCGCCGGTCGATCATGTCGGTGCGTTCGCCGTCACCGCCGGCATCGGCGAGGATGTCATCGCCAATCGCTTCAAGCGCGCCAATGACGACTACTCCGCCATCATGATGTCGGCGCTGGCCGATCGCCTCGCCGAAGCCTTTGCCGAGCATCTGCATGAGCGCGTGCGCCGCGAATTCTGGGGCTATGCGCCGGACGAGAAATTCACGCCGGCTGAGCTGATCGCGGAGAGCTATCAGGGCATCCGCCCGGCACCGGGTTATCCGGCGCAGCCCGACCACACCGAGAAGGAAACGCTGTTCAAGCTGATCGACGGCGAGCGTATCGGCATCAGCCTCACCGAGAGCTTTGCCATGTGGCCGGGCGCGTCAGTCTGCGGGCTCTATTTCAGCCATCCGCAGAGCCACTATTTCGGTGTCGGCAAGATCGAGCGCGATCAGGTGGAGGACTATGCCCGCCGCAAGGGCTGGAGCATCGCCGAATGCGAGCGCTGGCTGGCGCCGGTGCTCAACTACGATCCGCTGGCGCGGGACAAGGCGAAGGCGGCTTAGCGTCCCAACCCCTAAAAACACGGACACCGGAGGGGATGATCCCGCTCCGGTGTCCGGTGAATGTCTGGCCGCCCCCGCAAAACGTGCGGCGATTGTTGGTCTTACAGTGTCACACCTGAACTCAGAACGCTCCCAGCAATACCGCGCCCACAAAGGCGAACACGGCAAAGACAGCCAGGACATTGAGTTTCAAGGTAAGGTCCATAAGGC
>JAEXXW010000626.1 GCA_023405565.1 Pseudomonadota bacterium | reverse complement strand
GGCCAAGCGCGGTCTCGTACAGGCCCTTGAAGAAGTCATCAGCCTTCACACGCCGCTTGCCTCCGGGGCCGCTAATCTCGGCTTCGCCGCCGAGTGCGAGGAAGCAGGCGGGCAACTCTGCGGCCGGATCGGCGAAGGCGACCGAACCGCCGAAGGTGCCGCGATTGCGGATGGCCGGATGGGCGATATGCGGCATGGCCATCGCGATCAGCGGCGCGTGTTTGGCAATGGTGTCGGACGCCATCACGGCCGCATGGCGCGCCAGCGCGCCGATTTCGACCATACCGTCTTTCACGGCGACGGTATCGAGACCGGAAATGCCATTGAGATCGATCAGCATGGTCGGCGCTGACAGCCGCATATTGAGCGTCGCCATTAGGCTTTGCCCACCGGCGAGCAGCTTGGCGTCGCTGTTCTCGCCCAGTAATTTGACCGCGTCCTCGACGGAACGCGCCTTCGCATACGCAAACGGCGCCGGTTTCACGCATCCTCCCGAAGATTATATTTTTTCTTATTCTGGCCGGGAAACGGCGCACGTCAATGTAGTTTCGTACAGTTCGTCATGCCCGGCCTTGTGCCGGGCATCCACGTTTTGGCCTCAGTAGAAAAGAAAGACGTGGATGGCCGGGTCATAAGGCGTCAAGACGCCGTCTTTAACGGCTTATGCCCGGCCATGACGAAAGGAAAGAGCGTGTCCTTGACTATTCCGAATGCCGGTTGGTGAAGCGCGCATTGCCGAGACCGGTGCCGATGGTCAGCACGCTCCAGTGATCGACATCCTGCATGAAGGGCACTTCGCTGAGCCCCTGCACGACCGCATCGTTATGCAGCACGATCGCGGTATCATCCTCGCCGATTTTGGGGATCGAGTCATGCAACCGGGCCGGTAGATTGAAGCGGCTGGATTCCCAGTTACCGCCGGGCAGGTTCTGTCCGCCGCGATCGATCGAGCCATCCGCTTCGATCTTGCCGGGGCAGCCGATGCCGATGAAGGGAGCAAGCTCGATCTTGTCCTTCTGCGCGCGCGTGATCAGCCGCTTGAGCATGCCGACCAGATTCTCGATCGCGTCCTCGCGTTTGACATCGTCCTCGTCGGCATGCCGCCATAGTTCGTATTTCCAGACGACGGCTTTCGACAGATCGCTCTTTTTCTTGATGTTCAGATTGACGATGCCGGCGCGAATGTTCGAGCCGCCGATATCCACGGCAAGGATCGCGTCATGCGCCTTGAACATCCAGGCCGGTGCAAGATGGGCCGCGCCAAGAAGACCGGCTTCGTCGGGATCGTTCCGGATCGGGATGACGTCGAGTTTGACCTTGTCCGCTTTAAGAATCACCGACGTGCGGCCGATCACCAGTTCGCCGATGCGGCTGTTGCGAAAGCCGCCGCCGACCACGATGCGTTCGGTCTTGGCCCAGGCCTTCAACCTCATGAAACGGCGGATGACGAGTGACATTTCCTGCGAGAAGTCCTCGATCGCGCCCTGCAATATGCCGGCAGCCTCGGCATCGCCCTTGCTCAGCAATTCGTCGAGCTGCTTCTTGCTCAGGTTTTCTGTCGCAATGTCGCCGAACGGATCATCGCCACTCTTGCGCAAGGCCTTGCGCCAATTGTCGATGAGGTCAGTGAACGCGCCCTTGCTGGCGCGATCGCCGATGAAACCTTCATCGTCCTTGATTTCGACATTGTAGCTGTCGACTTCGACGGATGGCAACCGGGCCGCGCCATGCGCCGCCACGGCGGGAAGTGTCTTTGCGTCTGCCATTCACTTAAGCCCTCCAACGCGGGATAACGCGAGAGGGCGGGAAAGTTTCCTTGCTGATATCGGCGGCATTATATCCGCTCGTCCCCGCGAAGGCGGGGACCCAGCAACAGTGGAAAGACTGGATTCCCGCCGGAGCCTGTCATCGGGCGCACGCAAGCGCGACCCGTTGGCGGGATGAGCGGCAAGACGTTAGAGCTTCAGCCCTTTCACGATATCGATCGCGCGCCGAAGCAAAGTCTCCGACGCTTCCACCGTACGGAACGCCGCATGCGCGGAGATGGTCACATTCTCCATCGTGGTCAGCGGATGGTCGCCCTTCAGCGGTTCTGAGTGATAGACGTCGAGACCGGCATGGCCGATATGGCCCGAGCGCAAGGCCGCCAGCATCGCCTCTTCATCGACCAGCGCGCCGCGTGCGGTGTTGACCAGGATCGCACCGGGCTTCATGCGGGCGATACGGTCCGCATTGAGAAAGCCGCGCGTCTCGTCGTTCAGCACGAGATTGAGCGACACGACATCGGACTTCTCGAGAAGCTCGTCGATATCGACCAGCGGCACCGGCGCGTCCGCATGTTTGGTGCGGTTATAGGCGATGACATTCATGCCGATGCCCTTGGCGATCCGCGCGGTCTCAGCGCCGATGCCGCCAAGGCCGATGATGCCGATTGTCTTGCGCAGAAGCTGCATGCCCTCCAGCGGCTTCCAGGTTCCGGCGCGCAGCGTGCGATCCATTTTCGCGATTTCGCGCGCACAGGCAAACATCAGCGCGATCGTGTGTTCGGCAACAGCGGTGTCGCCATAGCCCTTGATGATGTGAACCGTGACGCCAAGCTCCTTCAGCTCGGCGATGTTCATGTAGCTCGCAGCGCCCGTGCCGAGGAAGACGATGTGCTTCAGCGCCTTGCACTGGGCGATGTATTCCGTCGGCATGTAGGAATGGTCGTCGAGCGCGACATCATAGCCGTCGAGCAGCTTCGGCAGGTCCTCGACCTTGTAGGGGGCGGCGTTGACCGTCACCGGCGGATCGCCCGCGCTGTGGACTCTGTGCCAGATCGGTTCAAGCTGGAGATTGCAGTCGATAAAGATGGATTTCATGGTTCAGGTCTTTGCGTCTTTCATCACCTTCCGCAACAACAAAG
>JAEXXW010000185.1 GCA_023405565.1 Pseudomonadota bacterium | reverse complement strand
CTCCGATCTCAAGCTCGATCGCAGCCGCGATGAGCTCCTGACCAATTTCGGCAAGGCGACGTTGAAGGACCGCTATCTGCTCGAAGGCGAAAGCTATCAGGACATGTTCGCGCGCGTGTCCTGTGCCTTTGCCGATGACGTCGCGCATGCGCAGCGTCTTTACGATGCTATGTCGAAACTCTGGTTCATGCCGGCGACACCGGTGCTGTCCAATGGCGGCACGGTCCGTGGCCTGCCGATTTCATGCTTTCTCAATTCGGTGTCCGATTCGCTCGATGGCATCGTCGGCACCTGGAACGAGAATGTGTGGCTCGCCTCGAATGGCGGCGGCATCGGCACCTATTGGGGCCAGGTGCGCTCGATCGGCGAGAAGGTGAAGGGCGGTGAAACCTCCGGCATCATCCCCTTCATTCACGTGATGGACGGTTTGACGCTCGCGATCTCGCAAGGCTCGCTGCGCCGTGGCTCGGCTGCCGTCTATCTCGACATTCATCATCCGGAAATCGAGGAGTTCCTCGAAATCCGCAAGGCGTCCGGCGATTTCAATCGCAAGGGCCTCAATCTCCATCACGGCATCAACATCACCGACGAGTTCATGGAAGCGGTGAAGGCGGGCAGCATGTTCAAGCTGCGCAGCCCCAAGAACAACGAGGTGATGCGCGAAGTCAATGCGCGTCAGCTCTGGCAGCGCATTCTGGAAACGCGCTTGCAGACCGGTGAGCCTTACTTGCTCTTCATCGATGCGGTGAACAGAGCCTTGCCGAAGCACCAGCGCGAACTCGGTCTGAAAGTCACGACGTCGAATCTGTGCAGCGAGATCACGTTGCCGACCGGCATCGACCACAGAGACGGGGAGCGCACGGCGGTGTGCTGCCTCTCCTCGCTCAATGTCGAAACCTGGCATGAATGGTGCGACGCGCCGGGCTTCATCGAGGATGTGATGCGCTTCCTCGACAACGTCCTGACGCATTTCATCGATGTTGCCCCGGAGGGCATGAAGCGCGCACGTTATGCGGCCCTGCGTGAACGCTCGGTCGGCCTCGGCGTCATGGGCTTTCATTCGTTCCTGCAGTCGCAGAACATTCCATTCGAAAGCGCGATGGCGAAGTCCTGGAACTTCAAGATGTTCCGCAAGATTCGCCGCGATGCCGATGCGGCGTCGGTCGCGCTCGCGAAAGAACGCGGCTCATGTCCGGATGCCGCCGAGCGCAACATCGTTGCCCGTTTCAGCCACAAGATCGCAATCGCGCCGACAGCATCGATCAGCATCATCTGTGGCGGCACCAGCGCCTGTGTCGAGCCGATTCCGGCCAATATCTATACGCACAAGACCTTGTCCGGCGCGTTTTCCGTCCGCAACCCGCATCTGCAGAAAGTGCTGGCAGAAAAGGGCGCGGATACGCAGGAGACCTGGCAATCGATCATCGAGCATGAAGGCTCGGTCGCGCATCTCGATATCCTGAGCGATCATGAGAAGATGATCTTCCGCACGGCGTTCGAGATCGATCAGCGCTGGATCATCGATCTTGCTGCCGACCGCACGCCGTTCATCTGCCAGAGCCAGTCGCTCAATCTCTACATCCCGGCCGATGTCGATAAATGGGATCTGCACATGCTGCACTGGACGGCATGGGAGCGCGGCATCAAGAGCCTCTATTACTGTCGCTCCAAGTCGATCTCGCGCGCCGGCTTCGCAGGACAGCTCGAAAAGGAAGAGGGCAGCAAGACGGCGCAGATCAAGGTTCAGACCCGCACCGACTACGAGGAGTGCCTCGCATGTCAGTGATCGATCTCGACACTGTGGCATCGATCAACATCACGCATGTCGATCCACGGACATTGATCGGCAAGGGCAAGATCGGTCTTCTCGAATCGACCGGCACCTATGACGTCGATCGCTATGCCTGGGCCTACGAGTTCTGGAAGCGCCAGCAGCAGACGCACTGGATGGGCGAGGAGGTGCCGCTCGGTGCCGATCTGAAGGACTGGGCGTCGGACCGCATCACGCCGAACGAGCGCGATCTCTTGACCCAGATCTTCCGGTTCTTCACGCAGTCGGATATTGAGGTCGGCGATAATTATCTGAAGCGCTATATTCCGATCTTCCAGCCGCTCACCGTGCAGATGATGATGGCTGCCTTCACCAACATGGAGACGGTGCACATCGATGCCTATGCGTTGCTGCTGAAGACGCTTGGCATGCCGAAGACCGAGTTCGAAGCTTTTCGCGATTACGGCGAGATGCGCGCCAAGGCCGACTACATGCACGAGTTCGGCGTCGATACGGTGGCCGATGTCGCGCGCACGCTGGCGATGTTCGGCGCTTTCACCGAAGGCATGGCGCTGTTCGCCAGTTTCGCGATGCTGCTGAATTTCCCGCGCCACAACAAGATGAACGGCATGGGCCAGATCGTCAGCTGGTCGGTGCGCGACGAGAGCCTGCATTGCGAGGGTATCATCAAGCTGTTCCACGAATGGAACCGGGAGACCGGCGCGGTGACGCGTTCGGTGCGCGATGACATCATCGATGTCGCCAAGACCATGGTGAAACTGGAAGAAAGCTTCGTCGATCTTGCGTTCAATCTCGGTGAGGTCGAAGGCATGACGTCACGGGAGATCCAGTCCTATGTCCGCTATGTCGCCGACTGGCGGCTGACGCAGCTGCGGTTGCCCACGGTGTTCGGCTATTTCGAAGCGAGCGAAGGCGGCTACACGCAGGTCAAGCCGCATCCCTTGCCGTGGCTGGTGGAAATTCTCAACGGCGTCGAGCACGCCAATTTCTTCGAGCAGCGGGCCACCGAATATTCGAAGGGTGCCAGCCGCGGCTCGTGGGATGGCGATGAGGGCGTTTGGGCGGCTTTCGATCGCAGCAAGGCGCCGCGATAGAATTTCCCGGTTTGGTGTAGGCAATAAAAAAGCGCGGGCCGAAACCCGCGCTTTTTTATTGAAAGCTGATGGCGCCTACCACCAATCGACCCGGCCGGGCCACGGCCGGCCAGGGACGTCAAATGGAGCGTTGAACGGATTCCGATTCCAGGTCTGGTTCGGAACAGCATCGGTGAGGGCGGAATAGCCATAGGGCTCCGCATAGTCGCGATACTTGTATTCGCCTGGCAGCAGTTCCGGTCCCGGATCAAGATAGGAGCGCCGCTGCACCGTGACGCGGGTCCGCGGGCGATGCCGCAAATCACGCTGCTGATTGGTATAAAAGAAGAAATCCTCCTGCGACCGCCGGGTCTGGGCGTCGGCCGGTACGCTGGACAGCAGCAAAACGCCGCCTAACGCGGCTGCTGCAAGGGCTGAAAAGATGCTCAGGCGCATGGCCGTCCTCGTGAATTCCGATTCAAACGCACTCTACGCGGCTTTGGTTCATTCCACCACGACTTCTGCGCCGGGATGCCGCGCCGCACCAGCGCCTGTTGCAGATTGACCACGGACGCTAACGCATTAGGATTATTGAATACGTAACACGGCGGTGTTGCGAGAACAAAAACGGCATGGCGATGCCGGAAAGCGAGGAAACGGATGTCCAAAATCGAGCGTTCGATGGAGGAATTGTACAAGGACGACCCGGAGCGGGCCGATGCGGTGGTCTTTGGGCGCAAACCGGATGTCAGCCGGCGCGGCTTTCTGGGTGGGGCGGGTCTTGCTGCGGTCGGTGCCACTGTGGGGGGCGCCATTCCATTTTCGCAGAACATGCCGGGAGGGTTGATGCCCGGCGCCTTCGCTCAGGACAAGCCGGCGGCTCCCGCAGCTGCCCCCGCGGCACCGGCTGCAAAGGGGCCCATCCCGCTCAATTTTCCCGGCAAGAGCGACAAGCTGGTCGTGCTCGGCGAAAAGCCGCTGGTGGCGGAAACGCCGGAAAGCCAGCTCGATGACGACACGACCCCGATCGAGAAATTCTTCATCCGCAACAACGGACAGATTCCCGAAGCAGCCAGGGACGCGGATAAATGGACCATCAAGATCGACGGCGAGGTCAACAAGCCGCTCGACATCACGCTTGGTGAGCTGAAAGCGAAGTTCAAGCCGGTGACACGCCGCATGGTGCTGGAATGCGGCGGCAATGGCCGTTCGTTCTTCAATCCCGAAGCGCGCGGCAACCAATGGACCAATGGCGGTGTCGGGTGCGCGGAATGGACCGGTGTGCGCGTGGCCGATGTGCTGAAGGCGGCGGGCGTGAAGCCGTCGGCGGTGTTCAGCGGCCATTATGGTGCCGATCCGCATCTGTCCGGCGACACCAGCCGCGTGGCGATCTCGCGCGGCGTGCCGATCAAGAAGCTGATGGATGAGAATAATCTGATCGTCTGGGCGATGGACGGACAGACGCTGCCGAACATTCACGGCGGTCCTGTGCGTCTCATCGTCGGCGGTTGGCCGGGTTCGGTGTCGGCCAAATGGCTCAACCGCATCTGGATCCGCGACAAGGTGCATGACGGCCAGGGCATGGGCGGCACGTCCTATCGCGTGGCCATCAAACCGATGGTGCCGGGCGGCAAGGTCGACGAGAAGAATATGAAAGATCTCGAGTCGATGCCGGTCCGTTCGATCATCACCAATCCGGCGGATGGCACGAAAATTCCGGCCGGCACGCGCGATGTGAAATTGCGTGGCGCATCATGGGCGGGCGATCACGAGGTGAAGCAGGTCGACATCTCGACCGATTACGGCGCCACCTGGCATCGCGCGCAACTCGCAAAGCCGAAGAATAAATACGACTGGCAGCGCTGGACCGCGACGGTGAAGCTGCCGTCTGACGGCTATTACGAGATCTGGACGAGAGGCACCGATTCCCGCGGCATTGCGCAGCCTTTCGTTGCGGGCTTCTGGAACCCGCAAGGCTATGGCGCCAATCCGATGCATCGCATCCGCGTGCTGGTGGGTTAGTTTATGGCGCAACTGGCAATGAACTTACCTC
>JAEXXW010000067.1 GCA_023405565.1 Pseudomonadota bacterium | reverse complement strand
ACGTAGGCCGCCCCCCAAGTAAAACCGCCGCCAAATGCAGCAAGGACCAGGCGGTCACCCGTTTTGAGCTTGCTTTCGTAGTCCCACAGACAAAGCGGGATGGTCGCGGCAGTGGTGTTGCCATATTTCTGGATGGTCATCATCACCCGATCCATCGGCAACCCCATCCGCTCGGCGGTGGATTCGATGATGCGTCGATTGGCCTGATGCGGCACCAGCCACTGGATCATGTCGCCGCGCAAATTGTTGCGCGTCATGATCTCACCCGCGACCTCCGCCATTTTGGCGATCGCAAATTTGTAAACTGCGGCGCCTTCCTGATGCACGTAGTGCATGCGCTTGGCGACTGTCTCGGCGCTGGGCGGAAGGCGGCTGCCACCGGCCTTCTGATGCAAATGGACCATGCCCGATCCATCCGAGCGGATCAGCGTGTCGAGAATGCCCTCGCCATTCGGGCTCGGTTCGATCAGGACTGCGCCCGCGCCGTCGCCAAACAGCACACACGTCGCTCGGTCGGTATAATCAATGATGGCCGACATCTTGTCGGCGCCGACGACGATGACCTTCTTACACTGGCCATTCGCCACAAATTGTGAGGCGATGGTGATGGCATAGATGAAGCCAGAACAGGCGGCCTGTACGTCGAACGATCCGATCGGCCCGACGCCGACCATCTCGCAAATCAGATTGGCGGTAGACGGAAATACGAAGTCGGGCGTGGTGGTGGCGCAGATCAACAGATCGATGTCGGATGGCTTGTTGCCGGTCCGCTTGAGCAGGCCGCGGACCGCTTCCGCGCCCATGTGAGAGGTCCCAAGCCCCTCGCCCTTCAGGATGCGCCGTTCGTGGATGCCCGTGCGCTCCGTGATCCAAGCGTCGGATGTATCGACCATTTGGGCCAGTTCGGCATTACTTAGAACGTAGTCAGGGAGATAACCGCAAACACCTGTTATTGCTGGTGTTTTAAGATGGCCGTTGCGCATGCAAATTCGCCGATGGTGGGGACGGTAAAGGACGCCGCGAATAAGGCAGTTAAGGGGCTGATACCAGCCTTCGGGCGGTTTGTCAGGCTGAAAGCCTGGATTTGATCGCAACTTGCTCGACAATCTCGGCCGCCCGGCGCGCGGGTTGGGCCGTGCCAATTTCCATCAATTCATCGAGACGCGCCAAGGCCGTCAATTGCCTGCTCCGCTCCGGTGAATCCCGGAGCAATGGCGCCAGGGCATTGGAAAGCTTTTCCGGCGTGCAGTCGGTTTGGATGAACTCGGGCACAGCATTCTCGCCAAGAACCAGATTGGTCAGGATAACCGATGGTACCCGGATCAGGCGTCGGGCAATGACGGCTTCGAGGCCCGAGACCTTATAGGCCGTGATCATCGGGACGCCGGAAATGCCGAGCTCAAGCGTGACGGTGCCCGATTTGGCCAAAGCGGCACGGGCCTGACGGAACGCCGCACGGCGATCCTCACGTTTGACAACGATTTTCGGACGCAAAGACCACTGGGCCGTCTCGCGAACCACGATGTCCTGCAGATGCGGGGTCGTGGGAATGACGATGTCCAGTGGCCAGATGGTCTTGGCGAGCCGTTCGACCGCCCGCCCAAACGGCTCGATCAGCCGCCTGATCTCGTTCTTGCGGCTGCCCGGCAGGACCAGCAACATCGGCGTGCCGTTGTTGCGCTGTTCGGCTTCGGCCTTGTTGGGCCGCAATTCATCGATCTGTTCGACCAGCGGATGACCGACATAGGTGCAGGGCGGCCCCCCCAATTCGGTGTGGACCTTGGGCTCAAAGGGCAGCAGAGCCAGAACGTGATCGACATAGCGGCGCATCGCCCTCGCCCGGCCCGGCCGCCAGGCCCAAACCGACGGCGATACGTAATTGACGATCGGGATAACCGGATTGGCCTTGCGGACCCGGCGGGCGACGCGGTGGGTGAAATCCGGAGAGTCGATGATGACCATCACGTCCGGCTGCTCCTTCAGTGCGGCGCGGACGGTTTCGCGGATCCGGGCAAGGATCATCGGCAGAGCCTGGGCGATGCCGGAAATACCGACGATGGCGAGGTCATCGATGCGAAAGAGTGAG
The DNA here is from genome assembly GCA_023405565.1 of Pseudomonadota bacterium. Classification (GTDB taxonomy): domain Bacteria; phylum Pseudomonadota; class Alphaproteobacteria; order Rhizobiales; family Xanthobacteraceae; genus Pseudorhodoplanes. The sequence continues at coordinate 2,787 of JAEXXW010000067.1, read as the reverse complement.
GGAAGTCCTTCAGCCGCCATCTCGTAGCCGCCGACGCCGCGAAACTCGACCGCCGCCCCGAGCCTAGCTTTCAAGGCGCGCATCAGCGCAGCGCCAAGCCGGTCGCCGGATTCCTCAGTCGCTACCAGAAAGACCTTCATGCGGTTTCGTCAAACCCGGCCACGAACACCTTTGCCCGGTCCGCTTTCTGAACCACAATTTGCGGTTCGGCAACGATGGTGCCACCGGCGATGACGGCGAGCCCGGCGAGCCCGGCTTCGGCGATCCCCTCGATCGTGCGCGGACCGATGGACGGAAGGTCAAACCGGCGGTCCTGACCGGCCTTGGGTGCCTTGACGAGGACGCCGGTGCCAATGGGTGCGCGGAAGCGCTTGCTGCGCCGCAGCCCGGCGACACGCGCGAGCATCTGATCGGTGCCTTCAGCCGCTTCCACCGCGATGACATGCCGGTTGGCGACAACAACGCCCTGTCCGATATCGAGTGGCCCCATGACACGCAGGATTTCCAGGGCGTGGCGGATATCGCCCAGATCGTTTTCGGACGGGGCAATCTGGCCAAGGGGGCCCGCCTGGACGAGAATTTCCGGCGCGACTTCATGAGCGCCAAGCAGGCGGAAGCCATGGCCCTCCAGCATCCGCGCCATACCGCTGAGCAGATGGTCGTCACCGCCGTAGAAATGGCGGATCGCGCCCGGCAACGCCCGCAGCGTCGCCAGATCGAAATTAATGAGCTGCCGGATGCTGGGGCGGACCAGCGTGCCGATGAAGATGACATCGCGGCAGCCTTCGCGCCGCGCAAGGCGCAGGAAGCGGCCAAGCTGCACGACATGTGCCCAGTGATGCGGATAATTCCTGACGCGCTCGGGATCGGCCCAGCCCTGCAGCGCGAACAGCACGACCGGCCGTCCGTTGCGAAGCAGCGCGTCGGCGACCGTGAACGGAAATGTTCCGCCGCCACAGATGATGGCGACGGGCCCCTCGCCGGCCGCCGCATCCATCGTCATGACTCGGTGGCCGGACTTCCCTCGCCGGCCAGTCCGGTCTTGCTCGCTTTCATCAGCGGGCGCGAGCCGCCTGCCCTGATGAAGTTGATGACCTTGGCGACAACGGGGTCATCGGCAAAGCCCCGCTCCACCGCGTCGACGCGCTCCTTGAAATGACCACGGACGAGGAATAGTGCGCGGTAGGCTTGACGCAGACCGTGAATATCGGCGCGCGAATAGCCGCGACGGCGCATGCCGATCACGTTGAGGCCATCGAGTTCGCCGCGTTGACCGATGGCGAAACCAAACGGAATAACATCGGCGCCAAGACCGGTGACGCCGGCGATCATCGCGCTCTCGCCGATACGGACGAATTGATGCGCCGCCGAATGGCCGCCCATGAACACATAGTCTTCCATCACGACATGGCCGCCGAGAACCGCGTTGTTGGCCATCGTGACGTTGTTGCCGACCTTGCAATCGTGGCCGATATGCGAGCCGACCATGAACATGCATTTGTTGCCGACCGATGTGAGACCGCCATCGTCTTCGGTGCCGGTATTCATGGTGACATATTCGCGAATTTCGCAATCGCTACCGATCGTCAAACGCGTCGGGCCGCCTCGATACTTCACCGACTGGGGCGGCGTGCCGAGAGAGGCAAAAGGATAGATGACCGTCCGGTCGCCGATCGTTGTGTGCCCCGTGATCGAGACGTGGCTGATCAGCCGACAATTGTCGCCGAGAACGACATGGGGACCAATAATGCAATAGGGGCCAATGGTAACGCCCTTGCCGATCACCGCACCGGACGCAATGCGCGCGGTCGGATCGATAGACACTTCGAGCGTTTCAAGCATTGACAATCATCGCTCCGACTTCAGCCTCGGCAACGAGTGTGCCGTTGACCTTGGCCTCGCCGCGATACCACCACATCATCTTTTTCCGCGCGATCTTGGTGACGTGATATTCGATCGTGTCACCGGGCTGGACCTGCTTGCGGAACTTGGCCTTGTCGATGGTGAGAAAGAAGACACTTTTCGTTTCACCACCTGTCGCGCCCGAACAGATGCACAGGGTACCCGCTGTCTGCGCCATCCCCTCGATCATCAGCACACCCGGGAAAACCGGATTCTCTGGAAAGTGCCCCATGAATTGCGGCTCGTTGGCCGTCACATTCTTGATGCCGATGGCAAATTCATCCGACCGCATGTCGATGACGCGATCGATCATCAGGAACGGATAACGATGCGGAAGCGATTTGAGGATCCTGGCGATATCCGCCGTTTCCAGCCTCGTCGGCGTGTCGTTCATGAGCGTCAGCCCTCTGTCCCGGCCTTGTTCTTTTCAGCGCTGTGACTTTTCGCAGCACGATCAAGCCAGGCGACCTCGCGCATCCAGAGCTTTGCCGGCTTAGCCGGCAGACCAGCATAACGGCCGCCGGGCGGAATATCGGTATTGACCCCGCTCATTCCGGCAACCTGCGCCCCCTCTCCGATCGTCACATGATTGTTGATGGTTGCGCGGCCACCGAGAGCCACAAAATCCTCAAGCGTTACGCTGCCGGCGATCGCACAATGGGCCACAATAACGCAGTGTCGTCCCACCGATACATTGTGACCAATCTGGACGAGGTTGTCGATTTTGGTGCCCTCGCCGATGACGGTGTCGCGAATGGCGCCACGATCAATGGTGGTATTGGCACCGATCTCAACGTCATCCTGAATGATAACCCGGCCAACCTGCGGGACCTTGCTATGTCCGCGCGGGCTCATGACATAGCCGAAGCCATCCTGGCCGATCCG
>JAEXXW010000640.1 GCA_023405565.1 Pseudomonadota bacterium | reverse complement strand
AGGTCGGGGCGCGTGCTAGTTTGCGCAAGATTTCCCGGGTGAGCGCAAAATCGGCCCCATACATCGAACGTTATTCAATTGTGACGTGTCAAAGCCAACATGCGAAACTTTCTCATTCTTGGCGCGTCCGGCCTGATCGGACAAGCTGTCGCCACCGACCTGATGCAGCGCGGACTGAATGTGACCGCGGCGGCGCGACGGTTGACCATCGCGCAGCGCGACCTGTTTGGCGACAACGCGCGCGAGGCGCCGATAGCCGATCTCGATACCGTGCAACTCGGAAAGCTGATCGCCGATAGTGGCGCCGATGTGGTGGTGAACTGCCTTGGCCTGTTGCAGGACCAGCCCGGAAAATCCACGCAGGATGTGCATGAAGGCTTTGTCTCGCGCCTGATCGAGGCTCTGCGAAACATCGGCAAGCCGGTGCTGCTGCTTCACACCTCCATTCCCGGCAATCCGGCCGATGACGGCACGCCCTTCGCCGTGACGAAACGCAGCGCCGACCGGCTGATCCAGAAGTCCGGCCTGCCCTATGCGATCCTGCGGCCCGGTATGGTCTGGGCGGCAGCGCCCTATGGCGGCAGCGCGATGCTGCGGGCCCTGGCGGCTTTGCCGATCAATGTGCCGCGCGGGTTTGCCACGCGGCCCTTTCGTTTTGTCGCGGTGGAGGACATCGCCGAAACGGTCGCGCGCATCGGCGGTAAATGGCAGCCGGGCGAGCCGATGGATGTTGTGCTCGACCTGATGCATCCCGAACCGCACACCATGGCAAGCGTGCTGACGCGCTTGCGTCACTGGCTCGGCGACATCTGGCCCTTCCGTTTGTGGATGCCGGACTTCATGCTCGATGTTGGCGCCAAGGCCGGCGATCTCTCATCATACCTTGGCTGGTCGCCGCCGATGCGCACCACCGCCATTGCCGAGTTGCGACGCGGTGTCGATGGCGATCCGCAAGAATGGCTCGCTGTCACCGGCATCACACCGCACTCGCTCGACACTGTGTTGCGCGCGCGGCCGGCGACGATCGAGAACCGCTGGTTTGCGCGTCTGTACCTCCTGAAAGCGTTGATCGTTGCGACACTCGTCATCTTCTGGTGCATCTCGGGACTGATCGCCATCACCGTCGCCTATCGCGAGGCGCTCGACATGATGACCCGCTTCGGCTTTCCGGGCTGGCAATCGCACGCCTTCATCATCGTCAGCAGCCTCACAGATATCATGGTCGGGCTATTGATCGCCTTCCGCAGGACATGCCGGCTCGGCTTGCTGGCGGGTATCGCCGTCGCTATCGGCTACATGCTCGGCAGCGCGGTGCTGACGCCCGCCCTCTGGCTCGAGCCGCTCGGCGCGCTGGTGAAGACAGGCCCCGCCATTGTGCTGATGATCGTCGCGCTGGCGATTTCGGATGAGCGCTAACATGATTTCCGCAGATGATCCTGCCATTCGTGATGTTGGCGAAAAAGGACGGCAGGCACTCATTCTCTATGATGGCGATTGCGTGATCTGCTCCAGTTGGTTTCGCTTTGTGGCAAAACGCGACACCGCGCGAAAATTCCTGTTCACCGCGATCCAGTCGCCCTATGGCCGTACACTCGCGCTCAAATACGGCATCGATCCCGACAACCCGCAAAGCAATGCCGTGCTGATCGACGGCATTGTGAACCTGCGCTCGGATTCGGCCATTGCCGCTCTGACCGCCCTGCCCGGCTATGGCTGGGTGCGCGCTTTTCGCATCATCCCAAAGCCCTTGCGCGACCGCATCTATTCCTTCATCGCGCGCAACCGCTATCGCTGGTTCGGCAGGAACGAGACCTGCGATCTCGGCGGCATGGCCTATGCGGACCGGGTGATTGGGTGAACACTACCTATACCGCTCGTCCCCGCGAAGGCGGGGACCCAGAATCAAACACTGGATTCCCGCTTTCGCGGGAATGAGCTGAGAGCTAGAGTTTCAAGTTACTTCCCCACCATCGGCTTCAGCACCTGGGCGATGCGATCGGGCGATGTCGAAGGCGGGAACACGCCGGCGAATTTTCCCTCGCGATCCATCAGATAGATATACGCACTGTGATCGACGGCATAGTCGTCGTCGTTCTTGCCCGGCACCTTTTTGAAATAGACCTTGTAGGCATGGGCGGCGCGGCGGATATCGATATCGCTGCCGGTCAGGCCAACGATCCCGTCGTGAAATGAATCGACATAGGTTGCGAGCAGCTTTTGCGTATCGCGCTGAGGGTCGAGCGTGATGAACAGCGCGCGCACCTGATCGGCTTTGGCTCCAAGCTCATTGAGCGCGCCGGCAATCGCCATCAGGTCGGTCGGGCAGATATCGGGGCAATGGGTGAAGCCGAAATAGACCAGCAGCACCTTGCCGCGAAAATCAGCGTCGGTGCGCGGCGTACCGGTGTGATCGACAAGCTTGAACGGCCCGCCAATCGTGCTCTGCCCCCACATCACCGCGTCCATCGACTCGGCGGCGGTGATCTGGCGCGTATCGTCTTCGGCGCTTGCGCGTTGCGCAGGCGCCGTCATGACAAAGAACGACACAGCCGCAAGGCTGATCCGAATCCAGCTTCGCATAGCCGCGCAGAAGCGCGCTTACGCGCCGAATGTCAACCGGCTGCCTGTGGTCGATTCGATCAGGCGATCCGGCAGATGATTGGCGATCGCCTGCGTGAAATTCGTGCCGCTGCAATGCATCGGGATGACCACGTCGGGATTCAGCTCCTTGATCTCGCCGACCACCTGCTCGATGTAATCCTTCGGCGCCGGACCGAGATGGAAACCGCCGACCAGTGCATGGATCTTCTTCACGCCGGAGACTTCCTGCGCCTGCCGCGCCGAATTGACGATGCCGACATGGCCGCAGGAGCTGATCACCACAAGGCCCTTGTCCTTGATGTTGAAGACGGTGGCGTGCTCATGGATATGCTCGTCCGGCACAACCTTGCCCTGCAACTCGGCCGCCGTGTAGTGCGTGGCATCACAGCCAAGACCGTCCTTGATGGCGAATTCCACCTGCGTGTTCGGCAGAATGCGCTCCTTGCTGGTGCGCTTGATCTTGCCGGTCGTGAAGGCGTGATCGGCCACAACGGTCGGCTGCTCGGCGAGCACCACGGCAACTTTTTTCGCCGCCAGTTCACGGCGGTCGAGCGCGCCGAACTCGGCCAGCGCATTCTGCGGGCCGCTATAGCGCTTGCAGAAATTGTCTTCGCCGCCGGCATAGAGCTTGATGTCAGCCGGCAGCGTGTCGCGATATTTCGTCAGGAAGCCGATCAGGCCGCCGTAATGATCGAAATGGCCATGACTGACAATCAGCGCATTGGCCTTGGCAGGATCCGCTTTCAGAATGCCGATATTGTTGAGCAATGCATCAGGGCTGTAACCGAAATCGAGGAAAATCGTGCGCTGTTCGGCGGCGCGTTGCGATTCCAGATAGAGTGACAAGCCCCATTGATTGTGCAGCACCTGCCGATAATCAGCGCCGCGGCCCGAGCCTGGTGGCTGGCTCTGCACACCCTGAACGGTAATGGGTTTCAGGAACTGATCGTGACTGGAATCGACCAGCACGCGGATGGACAGCTTGTCGACGACAGGAACCTGGATTGGCGCGGCATCGGCAAATTCGATGCAGGAGAATTCGCCCGCTACCGCCGCAAACGCCGTCGCCGCGAATGAACGTTTGAGAAAATCCCGTCGCGCAATCTTTGTCATCGCCCACACTCCGCTGGCAAGCGCTACAGATCATTGCAACGCTTTGCGTTGTGCATGCTATGCGCACGGAATACCTTCCCTCAAGAAAACTGAAATCTTTTGTTGCGCATCGGCAGAGGCGTTTCTGCTGCGCGTTGGGAGAGGTGCGTTAAAATAATTTCCTTACAGCGTTCGCGATAGAGGCCGGGTTACAATGAACCACGCCGCAGCTTCGGGGCAACCACCATTGCCACCCCGATATCGTGCCTATTCATAGGCCGCGATGAAGTCGGCCAGATCATCACCGAGAAGGCTGACATGCAAACGCATCGTCGCATGCGCCTTCTCCGCATCATGCGCACAGATTGCATCAATGATTGCCTGGTGCTCAGTGATCGTGGTCTGGAAACGGTGCGGCTTGTAGGTGACGCGGCGCAGATAAGGCGCCATGCGCGCGCGCAACCGTTCGACTTCCTGTGCCAGATACGCGTTTCGGGCACCGGCATGGACGATGGCATGAAATTCGATATTGATCTGATGAAACTCGTCGACATCGGTGCCGGCCGCTGACACGGTCAGCCGCTCGTGCACGCTCTTCATCTCTGTCTCCTGGGCTGGCGTCATCCGCCGAGATGCAAGGCGCGCACAGAGCCCCTCCAGTTCGGCCATGACCTGAAACATCTCGAGCACGGTGTTGATGCCGATCTTCCGGACCACCACACCCTGCCGACTGCGGAGATCGACGAGGTCATTGGCGCCGAGCAGCCGAAACGCCTCCCGCACCGGTGTCCGGGAGACACCATAACGCTGCGCAATCTCATGCTCGTCGAGCCGATCACCTGGCTTGATATCCCCCTTGAGGATCGCCTGTTCGAGTTCCCGATGCAGGACGTCCGCCAGCGTTTCGCCGGACTGTTTCAGGACCGCACTCTCCGCGAGGATCGCCGCGCTTCTCTTCTTCATCTTTGCATACTACTTCATCATTATTGCATACAAATTCGACGATCAGCGGTCCGAGCTGGCCGAATAACGGTCGAAAATATGGCATTTATGGCCCATTGGCAACGCAATACGCTGTATGCAGGATTGGCCCGTTCCTTGCTTTTCCCTTCGATGCAACTGGGAAATTGCATGCGGATACCAGCCTCCAGCCTTTCTGCTCCGACCGTGCCCGCCTCTGCGGCGGACGGGCCGGCGCCCGGCGGCTACGCCGGTTTTACATGGGGATCGCGCACATCCGATCTCCTGCTCAGCATCCTCTCGGTGCTGTCGCTCATCGGCGTCTGGTATCTCGGCTCGTGGACCATGTCCGAACGGGTGTTGCCCGCGCCGCATGTCGTGGCCGTCGTGCTTTTCGAAGCAATGCGGTCCGGCGAAATCTGGGGCGATATCGGCATCACGCTCGGCCGCATCGTCATCGCTTTCACCATTGCGATGGTGATTTCCGCGGCGCTCGGCTTCACGATGGGATTGTCGCACGGCGCGAGCGTATTCTTCCGCGTGTGGGTAGTGACCTTCATCACGATCCCTGCCCTGGTGATCATGCTGACCTGCTACATGGTTATCGGCCTGAACGATCGCGCCGCGATCCTTGGCGCTGCGATCCCGGTCATTCCGATTCTCACAATCAATATCCGGGACGGCGTGAAGGGCATCGATCCCAAGCTGCTTGGCATGGCGAAGGCTTTCCGGGCGAGCCGTCGCCAGCAGATCTTCGAGGTTGTGGCGCCGCAGGTGGCACCGATCCTCGTGGCATCGGCGCGTTTTGGTCTCGGCCTCGTCTGGAAAATGGTGCTGTTCGCGGAACTGCTCGGGCGTGGCGATGGCATCGGTTACAAAATCGAATTCTCCTATCAGATGTTCAACATGAAGGATGTGCTGGCCTATGCGCTGAGCTTCCTGCTGGTCATGCTGTTCATTGAAATCGTCATCCTCGGAACCATTGAGAAGCGCATCTTCCGCTGGCGATCGCAATGATCACCGGCGACGAGGCCTCTCACATCGCAAAGAGTCCGCGTGCCACAGATTGACCTCAAAAATATCCGCAAGGAATTTGGTGGCCAGCGCGGCGCACGACGCTGGACCGCCGTGACCGACGTCGATCTTTCTGTCGAGACCGGAGAGATCGTCGGCCTCCTCGGACCATCGGGTTGCGGAAAATCCACGCTGCTGAACATCGTGGCCGGCCTCGAAACCCAATATGACGGCGAGTTCACCATTCAGGGCAAGACGATCGAGCAACAGATCGAAGCCGGCTTTCGTGTGGCTTATGTCTTCCAGGAAGCGCGTCTGCTCCCCTGGAAGA
>JAEXXW010000575.1 GCA_023405565.1 Pseudomonadota bacterium | reverse complement strand
TGTGGGGCATTCGTCTGTGTCATAAGTGCCTTAACGGCCAGCCCAACGGTGATCTATGGCCTGCCAGGTGCCGTCGGCACGAATGGCGGCGATGCCTCGATCGACCCGGGCGATCAGATCGGCTTTTTCGCCCTTTTTCACGGCGAGAGCCAATGGCAATTCGAGAAACAGTTTGTCCGGCAGGGTGACCTTGCCGGCATGCAGTGTCGAGGCGAGACGGCGGCCAACCTGGAAATTGAGCGCGGCGGCATCGGCCTCGCCATTGAGCAATTGCGCGAAGCTCTGGTCGTAGTCCGCATTGACGACAAGCTTCACCTCCGGCGCGGTCTTTTGTATGAATCCGGCGAGCGGGCCGGTTTTCGGCGTGACGAGTGTTTTGCCGGCAAGCGCTTTCAAGCCGTCCGGCGATGGCTGCGGGGCGCGCACAAAGAGCGCACCGCCGGTGACGACCAGCGGCGCCGTAAAATCGAAGGCCTGCCGCCGTTCCGGATTGATCGCAAGCGGAAAGACGGCATCGGCGCGTCCGTCATCCAGCGTTCGCTGAATTTGATCGAACGGCACTGGCACGTAGACGATGGTCAGTCCGGCTTTCTGAGCCGCAGCGTCAAGGATATCGACCGCCAGCCCCTCGGACTTTCCGTCCTTGCTCTCCGCGAAAGGCGGGAAACGCTGATCATGGGCGACGCGGATGGTCTGGGCTTGCGCGGCGAAAGGCGAACACAGCCATAGAACGGCCAGCAATGCGGTGCCGGCGACCTTGATCGAGACTGTCATGCTTTCCTCAAGTTACTTGAGGAAAGCATATCACGTGTCGCGCAACAGGGAATATGCGGAGCGTTATTCGGCCGCCTGCAAGCCCGGCGAGTCGATGAAGCCGCCGGATTGCCGGCGCCATAGTGCGGCGTAATGCCCATTGGCTTCCAGCAACTCGTCATGCGCGCCTTGCTCGACGATGCGGCCCTTGTCGAGAATCACAAGGCGATCCATGCGGGCGATGGTGGACAACCGGTGCGCGATCGCGATCACCGTCTTGCCCTTCATCAGTTCGTCGAGGCTCGACTGGATCGCCGACTCGACTTCTGAATCGAGTGCGGATGTCGCCTCGTCCAGCACCAGGATCGGCGCGTTCTTCAGGATCACGCGGGCAATGGCGATGCGCTGGCGCTGGCCGCCCGACAGCTTTACACCGCGCTCGCCGACCTGTGCTTCATACCCGCGCCGGTTTTTCCAGTCCTCAAGGTTGACGATGAAGTCGTGCGCATGCGCGAGCTTCGCCGCCTCGACCACGGCGTCGTCGCTGGCGGATGGCAGGCCGTAACGGATGTTGTCGCGGATCGAGCGATGCAGGAGCGACGTGTCCTGCGTCACAACGGAGATCTGCGTGCGCAACGATTCCTGCGTCACCTGCGAGATATCCTGACCGTCGATCAGGATGCGGCCGCCTTCCAGCTCGAAAAAGCGCAGCAGCAGATTGACCAGAGTCGATTTGCCGGCGCCGGAGCGGCCGACAAGACCGATCTTCTCGCCTGGCTTCACGTCGAGCGAAAGATTGTCGATCAGACCCTTTTCGCTGCCATAACCGAAGCGGATCTCGTCGAACTTGATTTCACCACGCGTGACCTTCAACTCGGTCGCATTCGGCTTGTCCGGCAGGCCGAGCGGCTTGGCGATCGCGCGCATGCCTTCCTGCACGACGCCGATATTCTCGAAGATATCGGTGATCTGATAGGCCACCCAGCCGGCCATGTTCACGATCTGCCAGGCGAGCGGCAACGCCATCGCGACCGTACCAATCTGCACCGAGCCCTGCGTCCACAGATAGATCGACAGGCCCGCCACCGATGTGACCATCAGCGCATTCAACGTCGACAGGCAGAAGCTGAAAATCGTGTTCAGGCGAAGCGACGCATGGAAGAGGCCGGTATGCGTCTCCACCGAGTTGCGCACATAGGCGTCTTCCTCGCGGGCGCGGGCGAACAGCTTGAGCGTGAGGATGTTCGTATAGGTATCGACGATACGCCCGGTCATGATCGAGCGGGCTTCCGACACTTCGACCGAGCGGTCGCGCATGCGCGGCACGAAGATGCGCAGCAGCACGCCATAGGCGGCGAACCAGACAAGGATCGGCACGGCGAGCCAGCCATCGGCCGAGGCGAGCAGGATCACCGCGCTCGTGCCATAGACCATGATGTACCAGACGGCCGTGATCATCGCGACGAGGCTCTCGCGCAAGGCGGGGCCTGTCTGCATTACCTTGTTGGCGATGCGGCCGGCGAAGTCGTTCTGGAAGAAAGCCCAGCTCTGACGCACGACATGCCAGTGGTTCTGCCAGCGGATCATGTTGGCGACATTGGCGGCGATCGCCTGATTGGCGACGATGTTCTGCGCCGTCATCGCAAAGGGGCGCAGGATCAGCAGCACCAGCGCCATGCCGGTAAGGATGTGCCACGACTCGGTGAACAGTTTGTCGGGCTGGCTCGATGTGACGAGCGTCACCACCCGGCCGATGAAAACCGGAATCGTGGCGTCCAGCAAAGCGACGATGAAGCCGGTGACGAAAAGCGCAATGAACAAGCCCTTCGCCTGGCGGGCGAAGTGCCAGTAGAAGCCGGCCAGCGTCGCGGGCGGCTCCGGCCGTTCAGGCAGAACCGTCGGCTTCAGCGTCTTTTCGAACCACGAGAGCATCACACATCATCATGTTTTTCGCGCCATCCGGCCGGTCAGGGCGTCCCTGTCGGGATCACGCGACAGCAAAAGGCGGTCCCATCGCCGATGGGCCGCCTGTTGGTCGTATCGATTTCGGATATCACCTTCTACGGTCGCATCGTGTCCGGAGAATGGCATATTTCAAATGCAAATCGCGGCCGGATGAACCGACCGCGATTGCTTCAAATCCGGAGCTGACAAACCGCAGTTTATTCAGCGATGCTGGACGACGATCTTGGTGCCGACCGGCACCCGTTCATACAGATCCTCAATTTCCGAATTCACCAGGCGGAAGCAGCCTGACGACACCGAATGGCCAATCGTTTCCGGTGCATTGGTGCCATGCACGCGATAAACGGTCGTGCCGATATACATCGCGCGGGCGCCCATCGGATTGCCGGGGCCGCCGGCCATGAAACGCGGCAGATACGGCTGACGGGCGATCATCTCCGGCGGTGGTGTCCAATCCGGCCATTCTCCCTTGCGGGTGATGCGGTGGATACCGCCCCACTGGAAGCCGTCGCGGCCGACGCCAACGCCGTAGCGAATGGCGCGGTTGTTACCCTGCACGAGATACAGGAAGCGATCATGTGTGTTGACGATGATCGTGCCCGGCTCCTCGCTGGTGCGATAGAACACGGCCTGGCGG
>JAEXXW010000515.1 GCA_023405565.1 Pseudomonadota bacterium | reverse complement strand
CTGCCGCCGATCCTGCGTCAATCGGGCGTCTCGCGCAGCGCCATCGGGCTGATCGCCATTCTGTTTCTGCCGCTGGTGCTAAAATTCCTCTGGGCGCCCTATGTCGACAGCATCCGCCCGATGGCGCGGCGTCACCGCGCGGGATGGATCATCATCACGCAACTTGGCACGATTGCCTGCCTTGTCGCGCTCGCTTTCGTGACGCCGACCCGGATCGAAGCGATTCTCGGCATTGGCTTCATTGCATCCCTGCTGATCTCCACACAGGACATCGCAACCGACGGCTATGCCACCAAATATCTTCCCGAACAGGATCGCGGCATCGGCAATGCGATCCAGGGCGGTGCGGTCGCGCTGGGGGTCGTCATCGGCGGCACCATGAGTCTCGTTCTCTACGATCGCATCGGCTGGACCGTGACAGTATTGATCATAGCCGCCATTTCGGTGCTGCCGCTGCTGGCGGCTCTGGCGATGCGCGAAGGCGATCCGGCCGGCGCCACGGCATCTCAGCGCCGGCCATCAATCCGCGCCTTTCTGAAACGGCCGGAAGCACGCGCCATTCTGGTGGTCGCGCTGATCTATCGCGCAAGCGAAGGTTTGGTGAAGGCGATGGAAGGTCCTTATCTGGTCGATCGCGGCGTACCGCTCGACTGGATCGGCTACATTTCCGGCGGCGGTGCCGCAACGGCCGGACTCGCCGGATCGGCCATTGCCGCTCTCCTCTTGCGCAAGCTCGGCAATGGCGGTGTGCTCGCCCTGCTGGGCGGCATGCGGACGTTGTGTTTCCTGCTGTTCGCGTGTCACGCCTTCGGCTGGATCACGGGTTACACACCGCTATTCGGCGCGGCTTTGTTCCAGACGCTGATCCGCTATATGGAAATCGTCGCTCTCTATTCGCTGTTCATGTCGGTGTCGTCGTCCGACCAGCCCGGCACGGATTTCACCATTCTCGCCTGTGCGCAGCTCATCGTTTACTTGATCGGCAGCCTGCTGGCCGGCGTGCTGGCCGACCGGCTCGGCTATGGCACGCTGTTCATGCTGGCGACCGCGATTTCTGCTGTCGCGGTGGTTGCGACGACATCGCTCTTGAAAACCTATGCCGGTCGCATGTCGGCCACTCACATCAGCGCATAGGCGCTCGACACCATTGCCACCGGCTTGTTGTCGGCGGCGCTGGACAGGATCACCTGGCCGAATGCCATGGTCTTGCCGATGCGGATGATGCGCGCGTCCGCCAGCACATCGGCATTGGCCGCGGGTTTGAGGAAATGGGTGGTCTGGTCCACCGTCGTCATCGGCCGGTAGCGGCCGGAGGCGGACGAGACTGCAAACACCATGGCCGTATCAGCCAGCGACATCAGCGCCTGCCCGCAGATCACCCCACCCTCGCGGCACAGCCGCTCGGAAAACGCCATCCGCAGCACCGCGCCGGCACCGGCCGAATCAATCGGCTGATCGATTCGCTCCACGCTCAACTGCAAATCCTGCACCCAGGGCGCGAAGACCGCCTCCAGAAGCTTCCTCGCAGTTGCGAGATCGAATGCTTCTTCCATTACCGGCATCACAAAATCCCCCCATTTTCTTCACGAACCTTAACGGTTGCGCGGTGTTGACACACCCGCGTTAACGCTTTGCTAACCATACACTGGGCAAATATTACCTAGAGGTTCGAGGTCCCCTTCAGGTTTTTCATGTCAGACATTGCAGCGACGTCCTCCCGCGGGCGATTTGCTTTGCCCGCTTTCCGCGACATTGCGGCCTTTGCAAAGCGCGGCGATCTCATGATGGCCATCGGCATCATGACGATCCTTGTCGTCCTGATTTTACCGCTGCCGCCGATGGCGCTCGACATGTTCCTGGCGGTCTCGATCACGATATCGGTGCTGATCCTGATGACGGCGCTGTTCATCCAGACGCCGCTGGAATTCTCCGCGTTCCCGACCGTGCTGCTGATCGCGACCATGCTGCGGCTGTCGCTCAACCTCGCCTCGACCCGCCTGATCCTGTCGCACGGGCATGAGGGCACCGCCGCCGCCGGTCACGTCATCGAAGCCTTCGGCCATTTCGTCATGGCCGGCAATTTCGTCATCGGCATCATCGTCTTCACGATCCTAATCATCGTGAACTTTGTCGTCATCACCAAGGGCTCGGGCCGCATCGCCGAAGTTGCGGCGCGTTTCCATTTGGACGCCATGCCCGGCAAGCAGATGGCGATCGACGCCGATCTCTCAGCCGGACTCATCGACGAGGCACAAGCCAAGAAGCGCCGTCAGGAACTGGAAGACGAAAGCGGCTTCTTCGGCGCCATGGACGGTGCCTCGAAATTCGTGCGCGGCGATGCCATCGCCGGTCTCCTGATCGTGTTCATCAACGTGATCGGCGGCATCATCATCGGCGTGGCCCAGCAGGGCATGCCGTTCATGGAAGCGGCCAAGACCTATACGCTGCTGACGGTCGGTGACGGCCTTGTCACTCAGGTCCCGGCGCTGATCGTATCGACTGCGGCCGGCCTTCTGGTCTCGAAATCGGGTGTCAGCGGCGCCGCCGATCAGGCGCTGATGAAGCAATTGTCGCATTATCCAAAAGCGCTCGGCATGGCCGGCGGCGTCATGCTGCTGCTGGCATTGATGCCCGGCATTCCGATGTTCCCTTTTCTGGTCTTGGGCGGCGGCGCCAGCGCTCTTGCTTGGAAGCTCGGCAAGAAACACAAGGCTGACGCGCTGGCTGCGCAAACGCAGGAAGTCGCCGCCGCCGTTGCCAGTGGTTCGCAGGCGGCCGAGGAGCCGATCTCGACCGCACTCAAGATCGACGATCTCAAGATCGAGCTTGGCTATGCTCTGCTGCCGCTGGTCAATTCGCCGGAGGGCGGCGACCGCCTGACCGAGCAGATCAAGGCCTTGCGACGCGCCCTTGCCATCGAGATGGGCTTCGTCATGCCGGCCGTGAGAATCCTGGACAACGTACAGAGCGACGCGAACACCTATGTCATCAAGATCAAGGAAGTCGAAGCCGGCGCTGGCAAGCTGTGGCCATCGCAATTCATGGTCATGGACCCAGCCGGCGGTCAGGTTAACCTGCCTGGCATCCATACAACCGAGCCGACTTTCGGGCTGCCTGCGACCTGGGTGGATTCCGCGCACAAAGAAGATGCGGCGATGAAGGGCTACACCGTCGTCGATGCCGCAACGGTGATGTCCACCCATTTGACGGAATTGCTGAAGGCCAACGTCGCCGACCTCCTTTCCTATGCCGAGGTCTCCAAGCTCATCAAGGAATTGCCGAAGGAACAGGGCGAACTGATCAAGGATATCGTTCCGGCCCAGATATCCATGTCCGGCATCCAGCGCGTGCTGCAATTGCTGCTGGCCGAGCGCATCTCGATCCGCGATCTTTCGACAATCCTGGAAGGCGTCGCCGATGCCGTCGCCTATACGCGCAATCCGGCGCAGATCGTCGAGCATGTCCGGGCACGACTGGCTCGCCAGATTTGTGCGCAGCACAACTCGCCAGCCGGCTATCTGCCGCTGATCGGTCTGTCGGCGAAATGGGAGCAGGCGTTTGCCGATTCCATCATCGGCCAGGGCGACGACAAGACGCTGGCAATGCAGCCGTCACGGCTCTCCGAGTTCATCACACTCGTCCGCGAACGGTTCGAAGAAGCAGCGCGGCTAGGCGAAAACCCGGTTCTGGTCACGTCAGCCGCCATCCGCCCGTTCGTCCGTGGCATTGTCGAACGCTTCCGCGCCCAGACGACGGTCATGTCGCAATCTGAAATTCACCCGCGGGCCCGCTTGAAAACGGTCGGCAGCATCTAGGATCGATCCTCAACGCGCCAGGCGGACACTTTCCATGACTCCGCGAAGATAACCGATCTGACGGGCTGTGCAGGCCCGTCCGTCGGGTTCGAAGATAAAGGGCTCCACCGCCGCATTGCGCGAATATTTCACCTCGTTCAACGCCGCCATGATCGGCGCAAAGGCAAGCTCGCCCTCGCCAGGACCGCGCCGATTTGGGTCGTTGAAATGGATATGCGCGATCCGGCCGCCCGGGACATGCCGCCGGATCAAATCCGGCACAGTCTCCACCTCCCCGGCTGCGGCCGCTGCGCAATCGATCATCGAACACATCGCCGGACTACGGATAGCAGCGGCCACCTCAAGTGCCTCCGCGATCGTCTTGATAAAGACATCCTCCTTCTTGGTCAGCGGTTCGATGCAATAGGCGATATTCGCTGCTTCAGCGTCGCGCGCAATCGCGGCAAAACTTTCCAGCCCGCGTTTGCTGCTATCCGCATCTTCGATCAACCGCGCCATCGGCGAACCATGCACCATGACCTCGCCACCAAGATCGGCCGTCAACGCAATCAGTCCTTTCAGGATATCGGTAGTCTTGCGGCGCCGGCCTCCATCCGCCGTCGTGATCGATGCGTCATTCAGCCCCCAGAGCAGCGCATGTGAACCGGTGATCCGGATTCCCTCATCGGATGCAATCTGACGAATACGAGCGCGCTCGTTTGCGGGAAGACGCCAAGGCTCCTCGCCCAGCGTAAAGGGTGCAATCTCAATCCCATCATATCCTACCGCACGCGCGAAAGCACATTGTTCGGCGAACGACATGGGTCCAAG
>JAEXXW010000504.1 GCA_023405565.1 Pseudomonadota bacterium | reverse complement strand
CCGACGTGCCCGACCCCGACACCTTCGCGTCCCTGTTCGCGAAAGCCGTGCGCGACGCCGGCCTGACCTCGCGCGTCACGGTGCAGAGCTTCGACTGGCGCACACTCGCGGCGATGAAACGGATTGCCCCGGAGATCGAGCGCTCCTGTCTCACCATCGAGGATGCTATCGAGGACAATATCCAGCGCGGCAAGCCAGGCCCCTCGCCCTGGACGGCCGGGTTCGACATCGACGCCGTGGACGGCTCCATTCCGCTTCTGGTGAAGGCCGCCGGCTGCTCGACCTGGTCGCCCTATTTTCACGACGTCACCGCAGCTTTGGTCAGGGAGGCGCACGACCTCGGACTGAAGGTGATCCCTTGGACCGTGAACCAGATGGACGACCTCACACTCATCATCGAAACGGGCGTCGATGGCCTGATCACCGACTATCCCGACCGCGCCCGCGCCGCACTGCCGAAAACGATCACGCCTCCGAAGCGGATCACGATCGACTAAAATCTGCGCCGGCCTGACGAGCCATGCTGTCCGCGCCGGCAACGTGATCCAGATCATTGATTGAAACGCCCAGTCTCTCTAGCCTCGGTCTCACCCATGGGAGTGGGTGACGGAGAGCGAACAATGGCGAAGACGCCCTACGACATCGATCTCGACCGCAACGCGGCCAATTTCCAGCCGCTGTCGCCGCTGCAATTCCTCGAGCGTGCGGCGAGCGCCTATCCCGATCACACCGCGATCATCCACGGCCCGCTACGACGCAACTATCGCGACTTCTATGCCCGCGCCCGCCGGCTCGCCTCGGCGCTGCACCGGCACGGGATCGGAAAGGGCGACACGGTTTCCGTGGTGCTGGCGAATACGCCGGCGATGCTGGAATGCCATTACGGCGTGCCGATGACCAGTGCCGTGCTCAATACGATCAATACGCGGCTCGATGCCGCGATCAATGCGTTCACGCTCGATCACGCACGAACGAAAGTGCTGATCGTCGATCGCGAATTCTCGAAGGTGATGAAGGACGCGCTGTCGCGTGCCAAGGCGAAGCCGCTGATCATCGACTACGACGATCCCGAATACAAAGGCGACGGCGAACGCATCGGCGCCATCGAATACGAGGACTTTCTGCAGCAAGGCGACCCGCAATTCGCATGGCGAATGCCGGATGACGAATGGGACGCCATTGCGCTGAACTACACCTCGGGTACCACCGGCGATCCGAAAGGCGTCGTCTATCATCATCGCGGCGCCTATCTGCTCGCGATGGGCAATGTGCTGACCTGCGGCATGGGGCGCCATCCGGTCTATCTGTGGACGCTGCCGATGTTTCACTGCAACGGCTGGTGTTTCCCGTGGACGCTGTCGATTGTCGCCGGCACACATGTGTGCCTGCGTCAGGTGCGCGCGGCGGCGATGTATGACGCCATCGCCACGCACAAGGTGACGAATATGTGCGGCGCGCCGATCGTCATGTCGACGCTCCTGTCCGCGAGCGAGACCGAGAAGAAGCCGCTGCCGCATGTCGTCGATTTCGCCACGGCGGCCGCGCCGCCGCCGGAGGCCGTACTCGCCGGCATGAAGGCAGCCGGCTTCAATGTCACGCATGTTTACGGGCTCACCGAAGTCTATGGCCCCGCCACCGTCAACGAATGGCAGGATGCCTGGGATGACTTGCCACTTCCCGAACAGGCAGCGCTGAAAGCGCGTCAGGGCATTCGCTACCCGGTGCTGGAGGCACTCGACGTGCTGGATCCCGACACCATGAAACCTGTGCCCCGCGACGGACAGACGCTTGGCGAGGTCATGTTCCGCGGCAATGTGGTCATGAAGGGCTATCTGAACAACAAGGCTGCCAGCGATCAGGCCTTTGCCGGCGGCTGGTTTCATTCCGGCGATCTCGGCGTGATCCATCCGGATGGATATATCCAGCTCAAGGATCGCTCGAAGGACATCATCATCTCCGGCGGCGAGAACATCTCCTCGATCGAGGTGGAGGACGCGCTGTTCAAGCATCCGGCGGTAT
The DNA here is from genome assembly GCA_023405565.1 of Pseudomonadota bacterium. Taxonomy (GTDB): domain Bacteria; phylum Pseudomonadota; class Alphaproteobacteria; order Rhizobiales; family Xanthobacteraceae; genus Pseudorhodoplanes. The sequence continues at coordinate 2,689 of JAEXXW010000504.1, read as the reverse complement.
CCGCTGCCGCCGTGGTGGCAAAGACCGATGAGAAATGGGGCGAAACACCCTGCGCTTTTGTTGAACTAAAGTCGGGCGCGAGGGCCACCAGTGAAGATCTGATCGCCTGGTGCCGCCAGAATCTCGCCGGTTACAAGGTGCCGCGCTTCATCGTGTTCGCGGAATTGCCAAAGACATCGACTGGAAAGATTCAAAAGTTCAAGCTGCGCGAGATGGCAAAATCTGTCTGATCCGCGTCCCATCATCGGAAAAATCCACGCAGGTTATGAGCGATCGCGACTTTCTCTGATCGCGGCATGGCCGCGTTAAGGATAAATCCATGCAAACTGACTAAAATCGTACATTTACGGCTTGATCTCTTGTCGTTGCCGGATTTGGGGAGCAGATGGCCTTGGTCGCCAACACGCTGTCGTCAGTGGCCCAAGCCGCAATGCCCTTAAAAATCATTCATGTTTTTCGCGCACCGGTCGGCGGACTCTTCCGCCATGTCATCGACCTCGTCGATGGCCAGATCGCGCGCGGACATCGCGTCGGCATTATCGCCGACTCGAGCACGGGCGGTGACCGCGCCGACGAAATCCTTTCTGCGCTGGCACCGAAGCTGACGCTCGGCCTGACCCGCATCGTCATGCGCCGGCCGCTGAACCCGACCGACCTTCGTGCCACCTTGCATGTCACCCGCCGCATCGATGAAGCCAATGCCGACGTCATCCATGGTCACGGCGCCAAGGGTGGCGCCTATGCGCGTCTCGCTTTTCCGAAAAAGCCGGTGCTGCGCGCCTACACGCCGCACGGCGGCAGTCTGCTGCTGAAACACGACAATCTCTCCGGCCGCATGTATCTGATGCTCGAAAAGATGCTGCTCGCGCGCCGCGCCTTGTATCTGTTCGAAAGCGCCTATAGCGGCGACGTCTTCCGCAACAAGATCGGCACACCGAACGGCATCGTCCGTGTCATTCATAACGGCGTTTCGAAGAATGAATTCGAGCCGGTGACACCGGCGCCGGATGCGACCGACCTCGTCTTCATGGGCGAATTCCGCGCCGTCAAAGGCATCGACGTCTTGATCGACGCGATCGCTCTGCTGCGTTCGCGCGGCCATAAAGTCACGGCCACTCTGGTTGGCAGCGGCCCCGATGAAGCGGCGCTCGCTGCCCATATCGAGCGCGCCTCGCTGCAGGATTCAGTTCGCCTGATGCCGGCCATGCCCGCCCGCCGCGTGCTGACACTCGGCAAGGTGATGGTCATTCCGTCTTTTGCCGAGTCGCTGCCTTATGTGGTGCTGGAAACGGCGGCGGCCGGCATGCCGCTGATCACCACGAATGTCGGCGGCATTCCGGAAATCTACGGGCCGCTGTCGAATGCGCTCGTTCCACCCGGCAATGTCGAAGCGCTGGCCGATGCCATCGCACATACGCTGACCAATCCCGCGGCTGCGGCAAAACTCGCGCAGGATCTGCGCGCGCGCGTCGCCGCATCCTTCTCGCAGGACGGCATGGTCGATGGGGTCTTGTCGGCTTACCTGCAGGCGTTGGGCGATACGTCGGCTTCGACCACCGCTGCCGTGCAGCAGCTCAAATAGCCACCGCTCCGCGGACAAGATCAATCAAGGCACGCGGATCGGCCGGAATTTCGTTCCCGCTCCAGGCAACATGCTGGTCCGGACGCGACAACACCAGCTTCTTCTTGTAAACCTCGCGCGCGTCGGCGTCCTCGATATCCAAGGTCACAATAGGTACATTGCGCTTTCGTGCCGCATCGATCAGCGGCTCGATGTCCACCGACCGATCCAGCCGCAACAAAGTATAATCCGGTCCAAGGCGGTCATAGAGTGATGTCGTGCCGTTCAGCCAGACATGAGGCGTCCGGCAACCCGCAATCGCCGCCGGCGTGAAATCGTACATCGTGTAACCGGGCGGAGCCTCACCGTTATAAGCAATCACCGGCGATTGATCATAGAAGTAACCAAAATTGAGTCCGCCGCAACAGAACTGTTGGACATTGAGGTCGTACATCTGCTGACCAAGCCTGGCGCGCGCGGCATCGCCTTGCGGACCTTCGGCCTCGATCTCGGCTGGCGGGCTCTTGCGGTCCCGGAAATTCTGCAGGGCCATGTTCATGGCAAAATGCGAGACCTGATCGGTGATCGGCTTGCGCTCGCGCTCGTAGGCATCGAGCACAGCGCCACCGCCCCAGCCGTTCAAATAGGCGGCAAGATGCGTCGCCAGATTAGCGGCGTCTGCAATACCCGCATTCATTCCGTAGCCCGCGAACGGAATCCACAGATGCGATGCGTCGCCACAGATAAACACCCGCCGGTCGCGGAACCGGTCCGCCACCAACCGCCGTCCCACCCAGTCTTCATTGCTGATGACGTCGTAGCTGAAATCCGCGTCAACGCCGAGAATGGTGCGGATGGCCCAATCACGATCGATGCTCTCCGGCGTCTCCTCACCGTTCTGAAAGTAATTGTGAATGAGCCAGCGGTCTTTTCCGTCGATCGAAATCACCGTGCCATGGCGGCGCGGATTGACCGAGATATACATCCACGCCCGTTCGCCAGGCAGTATGTTCATCAAGGCCGGTGCACTGATATGGGTCGACTGCACTTGCTGTACGACCGGTGTTCCTTCCAGCTTCGGGCCGATCATGTGGCGGATGGCGGAGCGGCCGCCATCGCAACCGACCA
>JAEXXW010000502.1 GCA_023405565.1 Pseudomonadota bacterium | reverse complement strand
CAGTACGAGATAGCTAACACACCGCCTTGCCGCACTTGCGCACCGACTCGACGATGCCCTTGATCGTCTTCTGTCCGGGATGGCCCTGAATGGCGACATCCTGGATGAGATAAGACGGCGTCGCTTTCAGCCCGAGCTTGTCGGCGAAGCGCACATGCGCCTTCATGATCTCGGTGATGCTGTCGTCATTCGCGACATTGACGACCTTCTGCTGATCGAGCTTGAACGGCTCCATCGCCGCGACCGCACGCTGGCCATCGATCGTTCCACGACCTTCATAGAGCTTGCGGTGATATTGGTAGAATTTTTCCGGCGGAACGGCCTTCGACACCGCGATTTCCACCCGCCCGGCCTGGATCGACGGAATGCCGAGCACCGGAAACGGCACCAGCACCAGCCGCAGCTTCTTGTCGGCGGCAATGAGCGCATCGATATCGGCGGAAGCCCTGCGGCAATAGGGGCAATTGAGATCGTAGAATTCCACCAACGTCACGTCACCGGTCGGATTGGCGGCCACCACCGCACCGGGCAGCTTCTCGGCGGCGACGGTGCGGTCCGGCATGATCTGGTGATTCATGATCGGGCTACCGTCATCCGCCGTGATCGGCAACCGCACGGGCACGCCCTGGGCCGATGCAAAATCTGTCACAAGACCGGGCGCGAGAATGACAGCGACAGCAATCAGAAATCGGAGCATCATGGAATTATCCGGAAGGAGCAACCTGTTTGTAGCAAGCCAGGACACGCGAGGGGAATCAGAATTGTGTCATGGCAGGTGTCATGCTGACGCGGTTTCGAGATTGAAGGCAGCCGCAAACAACGTACGCGTGTAATCGCTCTTCGGATTCTTGAAGAGTTCCTGCGCCGGGCCTTCCTCGACGATCTTGCCGTTGCGCATCACGATCAGCCGGCTGGCCAAAGCCGCCACGACCTTCAGGTCATGCGAGATGAAGAGATAGGTCAGCCCGCGGCTCTTCTGCAGGTCGCGCAGCAGATCGACGATCTGCGACTGGATCAGCATGTCGAGCGCCGAGGTCGGCTCATCCAACACGATGAATTTCGGTTGCAGCACCACGGCGCGCGCAACCGCGATGCGCTGGCGCTGGCCGCCCGAAAATTCGTGCGGATAGCGAAATCGCGTCTCCGGATCGAGACCGACATCGCTCAAGGCCTGCACGACGAGCGCTTCACGCTCATGCTCTGGCATTTTCGGCTGATGGACCAGCAAACCTTCCTCGATGATATCAGCCACCGACATGCGCGGACTGAGCGAGCCATACGGGTCCTGAAACACGATCTGCATGTCGCTGCGCAGCGGCCGCATCTCCTTGAATTTCAGGCCCTGCACGTCCTTGCCCATGAAGACGATCGGCCCTTGCGAGGAAATCAGCCGCAGGATGGCAAGGCCGAGTGTCGTCTTGCCGGAGCCGGATTCGCCGACAATGCCGAGCGTCTCGCCCTGCCGCACCTCAACCGAAACGCCATCGACCGCCTTGATGTGCCCGACCGTCGTGCGCAGCACGCCGCGCTTGATCGGAAACCACACCTTGAGATCGTCGGTCTTTACCATCACCGGCGCGGTCGGCTGCAACGGCGCCGGGTCCGGCTTCGGCTCGGCATTCAGCAATGCGCGCGTATATGGATGCTCAGGCTTTGAGAAAATCGTCTCGACATCGCCCTTCTCGACGATCTGGCCTTTGTTCATGACGCAGACGCGATCGGCGATCTTGCGCACGATGCCGAGGTCATGGGTGATGAACAGCACCGCCATGCCGAGCCGCACCTGCAGCTCCTTCAGCAGCTTCAGGATCTGCGCCTGCACGGTGACGTCGAGCGCCGTCGTCGGTTCGTCGGCAATCAGCAGATCGGGCTCGTTGGCGAGCGCCATCGCGATCATCACGCGCTGGCGCTGCCCACCCGACATCTGATGCGGATAGCTGCCCAGCCGCCCGACCGGATCGGGAATGCCGACCTGCGTCAGCAATTCGACAATGCGCTTGCGCGCCGCGTCACCGCGCAGACCGGTATGCAGATCGAGAATTTCCCGGATCTGCCGCTCGATCGTCTGCAATGGATTGAGCGACGTCATCGGCTCCTGAAAGATGATGGTGATATCGTTACCGCGAATGCCCCGGATCTCGCGTTCCGACATGCCGAGCAATTCCCGATCCTTGAAATGGATCGTGCCGCTCGGATGACTTGCCGCCGGATAAGGCAACAGTTTCATCACCGACATGGCGGTGACGGACTTGCCCGAACCGGATTCGCCAACCAGCGCCACCGTCTCGCGCGGCTTCACATCGAACGAGATGCGATCGACCGCAAGCGTCGTCCGTCCGGCTTGGGTAAAGGCGATCGACAGGTCCTTCACCGACAGGATGGGCTTTTCACCGCTCATGTGAAGATCTTTCGTGGATCGAAGGCATCGCGCACCGCTTCGCCGATGAAGATCAGCAGCGACAGCATGATGGCGATCGAGAAAAAGCCAGCGATGCCGAGCCACGGCGCCTGGATATTGGCCTTGGCCTGCGACAGCAATTCACCGAGCGATGGCGATCCGGGCGGCAGGCCTAACCCTAGGAAGTCGAGCGCGGTCAGCGTGGTCACTGATGCGGACAAAATGAAGGGAAGAAATGTCAGCGTCGCCACCATCGCGTTCGGCAACAGGTGACGGAACATGATATTGATGTTGGAGACACCGAGCGCCCGCGCCGCCGTGACATATTCGAAATTGCGGCCGCGCAGGAATTCGGCACGCACGAGGCCGACCAGCGACACCCACGAGAACAGCA
>JAEXXW010000471.1 GCA_023405565.1 Pseudomonadota bacterium | reverse complement strand
TCCCATCTTTGCTGCCGAGACACGCGCGGTGGAACGTGGCGCTCTGGCTTCGGTCGGGTTGAACTACACGGAAGTTGGAAAGCTCGCTGGCCACATGGTCGCCGATGTCCTTGAAGGCAAGTCGCCGGGGAATATCGATGTGGTGTTCGCCTACGACGTGATGCCGAAGCTCAACGTCGTCATAAACAAAGCGGCCGCCAGCAAAATGAGCGTAGTCCTTCCGCCCGCCGTGATTGCCAGAGCAGGCAAGCTTATCGAATAGGCGGCCAAGCGTCCGGCTATCAATAGATGCATGCATTTTGGAGCTGACGTGATATGACGGCCTATGAGTTGATTGGCGTTTTTGAGACCGGCTTCATATTCAGCCTGGTGGCTCTGAGTGCCTTCCTGTCGTTTCGGGTATTGAACTTTCCCGATCTGACTGTGGAAGGAAGCTTTCCTCTCGGGGCTGCGGTATGCGCGGTACTTATTGTGGGCGGCGTGAACGCGTGGCTCGCGACGGCAGCCGCGGCGCTCGCAGGATTTGCGGCCGGATATGTCACCGCTTTCCTGAATGTCCGCATGAGGATTTTGCCGATCCTTGCGGGAATCTTGGTCGCGATCTCCCTGTATTCGATCAACCTGCGCATAATGAGCGGGCCGAACAAGCCGCTGCTCGGTCTCAAGACCGTGTTCGATCTCTTCCCGAATTTCGGTCTGCCGGCGAGTATCGCGAATCTGCTGCTCCTGTTGCTGATCGTTCTCAGCATAATGCTGCTGTTAAACGCCTTTCTCGCGACGGGATATGGCATGGCGATGCGTGCCACCGGCATGAACCCGGCCATGGCGGAAGCAAACGGCGTCAACGCCGGATCGATAACCTTGCTCGGCATTGGTCTCGCCAACGCGATGACGAGTCTTGCCGGCGCGTTATTCGCCCAATCATTCGGTACGGCCGACGCCTATATGGGAATTGGCGTGGTGATCGTCGGCTTTGCTTCCGTGATATTGGGAACGAGCCTGATCCCGGCACGCTCGATGTTGGCCGCGACAAGCGCCTGCATAGTGGGGGCGATCGTCTACCGTTTTGCGGTCGCGATATCGCTCAACGGCGATTATTTTGGTCTCGTCGCGTCAGATGTCCAGCTTGTCACCGCTGTCATCGTAGTCTTGGCGTTGTTTGTTCAACGTTCAGGCCTGCCGATAGCAGCCCTGTTTAGGAGAAATCGCCGGAAGGTCCCGGCGCATGACTATCGACAGCAAGAGCAGGTCAAATGATTCAGTGCCGCAACATAGATGTCACCTTCAATGAAGGTGCTCCGCTTGAGATGCGCGCTCTTCGCGACGTCAGTCTTGAAATCAAGAGCGGCGAATTCGTTACTGCGATCGGGTCCAACGGAGCCGGAAAATCGACCATGCTCAACGTCCTGGCGGGCGTTGTTCGGTCCAATGCCGGTCGGGTTAAGATCGACGACACCGACGTAACTAATCTTACAACGGCGAAGCGGGCGTCTTTAGTATCGCGGGTCTTCCAGGATCCAAAGATGGGAACCTGCGAGGACCTGACGATCATCGAGAATTTCGCGCTTGCCTATGCCCGCACATCGCCTCGCAACCTGAAGCACTCCACCACACGGCAGATGCGTCTGGAGGTGCAGGACCGGCTCGCGAAGCTGGGGCTTGGTCTGGAGAAGCGGTTGGACGACCGTGTGGGGCTGTTATCCGGCGGGCAGCGGCAGGCGCTAAGCTTGCTGATGGCGACGACAGGAACTACGCGCGCGCTGCTGCTCGATGAGCACACCGCCGCGCTGGATCCCAAGACCGCGGAGTTTGTTCTCCGGCTGACCGCAGACATGGTTCAGCAGCTTCGACTTACGACCCTGATGGTAACCCATTCAATGGCGCAGGCGCTGGAATATGGCACCCGTACCATCATGTTCCATCGTGGTCGCATCGTCTTCGACATGAGCGGCGAGCAACGCAAGGCGATGTCTGTCGGAGACCTCCTGAAATTGTTTCGCACAACGCAGCAGGAGGAGCTCGATGATGATGCGCTCTTGTTGACGTGAAGCGTCTGGCACAAATCGGGCGCGTCACGTGGAGCGCATCACAGCGATGCAATACTGTTTTTCTTAAATACAAGAAAAGCGAAGAAAGCGAGTACGTTTGTGAAGAAAAATATGAGTCAGATGTCGGGAACTTCGTTTGATCGCGAGTCTCTGACCCGAGCCTTGGCCGAGGCAGACATCGTTCCCCTGCTCATGGTCCTGGTGCATCTAACGGCCGATGAGGAAATGCTTGACCAGGCGCGCCCTTATATCGAAGGTCCATGGGATTTTCAGGTCCGAATGCCGGCCGCCTTGCAGGCAATCATTCGAGAACGCGCGGCGGCCGCTCTGCAAGAGTACAGTTCGGAAGCGGTGTCTACGCCGCCATGTGTTTCGACGCGCCTTCTCAAGCGGATGATGAGTGTCTGCGTCGGCGAGGAAATACCAGAAGAATATCTGCCGCTCATTCGCGGTCTGCTGGGGATCGACACGATAGCAAGAGACTTCGAACGGCCAGCGTCTGTCGTGCGGGACGACTCAAAGAGTCGTAAGGTCCTCATCATCGGTGCGGGAATGTCTGGTCTCTGTATGGCCGTCAAGCTGCGCCGGGCCGGCATCCCGTTTGAAATCATCGAAAAGAATCCGACGGTCGGAGGGACTTGGTATGAGAACAGGTACCCTGGATGCGGTGTTGATACGCCAAACCACATCTATTCCTTTTCCTTCGAGCCGAACCACGAATGGTCCCGCTATTTCTCAAAGCAGGAGGAACTGTGGGACTATTTCGAGCGATGCGCGGATAAATACGACGTCAGACGGCATATCCAGTTCAATCGCGAGGTAACTTCGGCCGTATATGACGAGGAACGAGCTATCTGGCGACTGACCGTCAAGTGCGAGGATGGCAGCGAGATTGTTACGGAAGCCGATATTCTGATAGCGGCCGTAGGACAGTTAAATCGACCATTCATCCCGGCGATAACCGGCCTGGAGAAATTTCAAGGGCACGTCTTCCACACTGCGCAGTGGGATCATCGTGTATCACTCGATGGCCGTCGGGTGGGAATGATTGGCACTGGCGCAAGCGGTATGCAGGCTGCTCCCTCCATTGCTGAGCAGGTTGGCAAGCTGGTCATATTCCAGAGAACGCCGCACTGGGCCATTCACAATCCGACCTACCATGCCGAAGTCTCGGAAGGCATGAAGTGGACTCTGAAGCATGTGCCGTTCTACGCGCGATGGTATAGGTTCCAGCTCTTCTGGGCATCGGGCGATCTTCTGCATGCAGCCCTTCAAATTGATCCGGAATGGGCAAATGCGGATTTATCGATCAATGCGACCAACGAATTGGTTCGGCGCGAACTGACCGAGTATATCAAGAGCCAGATCGGAGACGATCCGGAGCTGCTGAAGAAGGTTATCCCGCAATATCCTCCTTACGGAAAGCGTATGTTGCGGGACAATCATTGGTATAAGATGCTTACGCGTGCCAATGTCGAATTGGTCACGCAATCCATAGAAAAGATCACGGAATCGGCCGTGGTCACCAAAGACGGAAATGAATTTCCGCTCGACGTAATCATATTGGCCACGGGGTTCCAGGCTGGGAAGTTGCTCTCGCCGATGGAAATACGCGGCCGAGATGGCTGCAATCTGCGGGAAATTTGGGGTGAGGACGATCCTAGGGCCTATCTTGGGATAACGGTGCCGCACTTTCCGAATTTCTTCATACTCTACGGTCCAAACACCAACTTGGGTCACGGGGGCAGCGGCATATTTCACAGCGAATGCCAGTCGAGTTACATTGTCCAATGCATTGAGGAACTGGTTCGCTCCGGCAATCGTTCGCTGGAATGTCGCCAGGATGTACACGACGCCTATAACCGACGCGTGGATGCCGCTCATAATAAGATGGTCTGGTCGCATCGGCTCGCCGGTACCTGGTACAAGAACAAAGCAGGACGAGTATTTGCAAACTCGCCGTGGCGTCTGGTTGATTACTGGAACATGACACGGCGTATGAACCCGGACGATTTCCTGTTCGAGACGCCACGTCAGAGCCATGAAAGCCAACGCGGAACTGTACCGGCCTGATTGGAAATCTTGGTCGAAAAGGAAAGGCTGCTTCTAGGCGGGAACGAAAGAGAATGTGGCACTGGACATCGAACGAACGGGGTATCGATGGGTTGGTTATTGCCCATTCGCCGCCGCCTGTCCCCGGTCCGGGGCAGGTCCTGATCAAGACGGAATACGCGGCAGTGAACTTTTCCGATCTTTTGATGATCGATGATCGTTATCAGGTGGCGCCGACCCGCCCATTCACGCCGGGTCAGGAGGTCGCCGGAACAATCGTGGCTGTCGGCGAGGACGGGCCATGGAAATCCGGAGATCGGGTAGCCACGAAGGTTGAATGGGGTGGCTTCGCGGAGTTTGTATGCGTGCGGGCGGACATGCCGATCGCAATTCCGGATGGCATCGATCTCGCAGCGGCGGCTGCGCTGCCGGTATCTTATACGACCGCGATGGTCGCGTTCGAGCAGGTCGACAGGATAGCGGAAGGAACTGTCGTGCTGGTCCACGCCGCGGCTGGCGGAGTCGGGCTTGCATCCATTGAAATCGCCAAGACAAAAGGTGCAACCGTTATCGCAACCGCGGCAGGGGAGGAGAAGCTCGGCCTGATCATGCGGCACGGCGCCGATTTTGCCTTCGATTATCGTCAGGATGATTGGATCAGCGCGGTGAACGATGTGACCCACGGGGCTGGCGCGAAGATCATCGTTGATCCGGTTGGAGGCGCTATAACGGAAAAAAGTCTCCAATGCATCGCCCGCGACGGCATCCTTTTGATCGTAGGCTTTGCATCAGGTTCAGTTCCTAAAATCCCAGCCCATCGGCTGCTGTTGAAGCGCGCAAGTGCAAAGGGTATCTACTGGAGTCATGATCACGATGGTGTCGAATTGAAGCGGATATCGCATGACCTGGTCGGACTGCTCTCGGCTGGGAAAATCAAGCCGGAAATCGACACGAAGAATTGGCTCGCTGAATTGCCGGAAGCGCTTTCGCGTTTGGCCAGCCGTCAAACTGTAGGCAAGGTCGTGCTTGCTGTTGCCCCCTTATCTTGAGTCTTTGATCGATGACGAACGCTTCGTTGCTGTCAGGCATTCGCGTACTTGATCTGTCGCGGGTTATGTCAGGTCCGTTCTGCACTTCCATGCTCGCCGATCTCGGCGCGGAGGTTATTAAGGTCGAATTGCCGTCGGTCGGTGACGAGGGGCGGGGGTTCGGCCCGCATCGAGACGGAGAAAGCACGTATTTTATGTTGCTGAATCGCAACAAAAAGAGCGTGACGATCGATCTGCGCACGTCGGAGGGAGCGGAGATGATCAAGTCTCTGGCAAGACAATCCGACGTCCTCGTTGAGAACTTCAGACCGGGAATAATGGAGAAATATGGTCTTAGCTACGCTGCAATTAAGGCCGAAAACCCACGTATTGTGTACGCAAGCATCTCCGGCTTTGGTCAAGATAGCCCGATGCGCGATCGTCCGGCTTTCGATCTCGTTATCCAGGCGATGAGCGGAATCATGAGCCTTACAGGACCGCGCGGCGGTCCGCCAACAGCTATCGGAGAATCGTTGGCTGATGTGTGCACGGGAATTTTCGCGGCGTGGGGGATCGTCAGCGCATTGTTCGCTCGCGAGCGCAGTGGCGCTGGACAGCACGTGGACATTGCCATGCTCGATTGCATGGTGTCGATGCAGCTTACCGGGTTAAGCCGCCAGCTATACTTCAACGAAACGCCAAAGCCCGTGGGAAATCGACATCCGCTGAGCTATCCAGTGGATTCATTTCCCACGACGAATGGTGATATTGTTCTGGTTTGTTTCAACAATGCGCTCTTTGCCGCTCTTGCAGGCTTGATCGGGCGTCCGGATATGGGTGAGGATCCGGAACTTGGAAGCCATCCGGGGCGAAGCGCGCGAGAAGATGAAGTGCGGGCAGCAATCTCGAACTGGACTCGCACGCGCTCCCGTGAGGAAGTATTGGCCGCTTTGCAAGCCATAGGGATTCCTGCGGCTCCTATTCTTGGCCTCAACGAGGTGGTCACGTCCGAACACGCGGTATCGCGCAGGCTCGTACGTAATGGCACACACGCGCGCTTCGGTGCCGTCCCAATGGTGCCTCAGCCAGTGCGTTTCTCTGAATCTCCCGAAGTTGTCGAGTTGAGTACGCCATCGCTGGGAGAGCAAACGGAAGAGGTCCTACGTCAACTGTTGGGGCTTGGGGCGGACAAGATCGAAGGGCTTCGAAACCGAAAGGTCATTTGACTGGCCTGCATCCGGTACAGCAATCGATGAGATTTGCCGCACGAAGGGGATCTAGGAGCAGACATTCTACGTCTATGGACGGCCTTCCCGTTGCAAGTGGATTTTGAACTGATCCGCTTAGCCCGTTGCAAACATCTATCCGGCGCCACCCGATATATCGAGGGCGTCCAAATGGGGATCCTTCGCACCTGCCTCTACAGCTGGTAGGCCTTGAAGGCCTCGATAAAAATCAGGCTCTTGGTGCGCCGCTCCGACCTGTGCATCTCATTTCTCCGTCGTTTCGCAAACTCCTGGGCAGATTCTCAGAAGACGGCGTGATCGGTTCGCCAGTTCGAAGCACAGCTCAGATGATCCGTGCGTTCTTGTTTGGCAACCGCAACAGTTGCGCGGTTGTTCGGCGGTTACCGTCTTGATGAGGATCCGGCACAAGCATCGTTATGGCGCCGCGCGGATAAGCCGCGGGAATAGGTCCCCTGTGGTGCAGTTGCGCGAAGATATTGGGCGGCGATTGGCCTTCGAAAATGAGGGTTCTATTGGGATAAGAAGGGGGCTTGGTGACTGCTCCGAAGACGTCGGTTACTGCCGGCCGCGACCGAAAACGGGGATTTGCGCTAGGCTGGTTCGCTATTTTTCAAAGGCCCCGTCGGCCGGCCTTGCCCGGCTCAGTCTTGAACATCCAGTCGGCGCGCGGGTTGCCGATTGCGAACAGATAGCCGACCGGAATGTGAAACCAGATCCAATTGTCATGTCTGCCGGCTTCAAGGAGGAGAACCCGCTTGCGGGGATCCGCTGACAATCGATTGGCGACGATACAGCCCGCCGTTCCCGCGCCGACGACGATGTAGTCGAATTCTCCGTCCAGACGTCTGCTCACCGGTGTCCCCTTTTGCCAGCCCGGCGCCTGTTGCCATGGTGGAATTTTGCATTCAATACCGATTAAATGCGTTTCCTACTCGCAAATTTGCAGACGATGATGGATTGGGACGACCTCAGAATATTCCTGCAGCTCGTGAGAAACGGGCAAATGACCACAGCCGGAAAGGTTTTGGGCGTTGACGACTCCACTGTCGGGCGGCGGGTGGCCCGGCTGGAAAAGGCGCTCGGCGTTCCCCTGATCGAACGGGCTGGCCGCCGGACCGCGATCACCGAACAGGGCGAAAAGGTCGCTGCAGCGGCGGAACAGATCGAAGCCGTTATTCTGCGAAAAATCGTCGGAATTGGCGAAGATCCGAAGTTCGTGATGGGGCGCGTGCGCGTCGGCGCACCCGAGGGATTGGGCGTGGGGTATCTGGCGCAAAGACTGGCTGAGATCTCTGCTCTCAATGAGCATCTTGAGACCGAACTGGTCGCGTTGCCGAGGGCTTATTCGCTTGCCGCACGTGAAGTTGACATCGCGATTACGTTGGAGCGTCCATCGGCCGGGCAGGTGATCGTGCGAAAGCTCACGGACTATTCTCTCGAACTCTACGGGACCGAGCGTTACTTCGAGCGGCGAGGAAAGCCCGAAACCATCGAAGATCTGACACAACACACTTTCGTCGGCTACATTCCCGAATTGCTATTCACCGAGGAACTGAACTTCTCGAAGGTGGGGCATGGTGAAATTGTTGTGCCCACCATTCGGAGTACGAGCGTAATCGCGCAGGTCAATGCCATTCGCTCAGGTGCCGCGATTGGTGTGCTGCCTCGCTTTCTTGCTGCAGCGCATGCTGATTTGAAGCTTCTATTGTCGAATGAATTGCATCTCGTCAGAAGTTACTGGATCGCCGTCCACAACGATCTCTGGCACCTTCATAGAATTCGAACGGTATTAAAAGCCATCACAGCCGTGGCGCGAAACGATCTGTCATTGTTCATGCGCCAATAGGCCTTGAGGCGATTGCCTTCGCGCGCCGTGCACACGCAATCCGGCACGGGAAGGAGATGGCCGACAGGCGGTAAATTCCTTATCGAACGCCACGAGAGCGCGTCAAAACAAAGAGCGTGAGCAAAAATTGTGTTTCTGT
>JAEXXW010000418.1 GCA_023405565.1 Pseudomonadota bacterium | reverse complement strand
GGCCTATGGGCTCGACATGGTGCATGTGCCGTTTGCCGGCGGCGCTCCGGCGCTGCAATCGGCAGTCGGCGGCCATACACCGATTGTCATTGCCGCGCTCGCGCCTGCGATCCCGCTGGTCAAGGGTGGCGAGTTGCGCGCGCTGGCGATCATTGGACCAAAGCGTGTCTCGGCGTTGCCGGATGTGCCGACCATGACCGAGGCCGGATTGCCCGGGCAGGAGGCCGAGACAATCCTTCTGGCGCTCGCACCCGCCGGAACGCCGAAGGAGATTGTCGACAAGCTGTCTCGCGAGATGGCCAAGGCTGTGGCGATGCCCGATGTCGTGCAAAAGCTGGATGCGCTCGGGTTTTCTCCCATGGGAACGACGCCCGAGCAGACGGCTGAGCGCATCAAGCTCGAGCTCGACCTGTGGGCCAAGGTGATCAAGGACGCGAAGATCCAGCAATAGTTGGAGTCGTCGGCACTCTCTCCGTTCATTCCCGCACTCGGATCGCGCTTTCGCGCGTCCGAGCACAGGCTCCAGCGGGAATCCAGAATGTTGCTCTGGGTCCCCGCTTTCGCGGGGACGAACGGGTGATGGGCTATCTTGATTGTTCCGGATCGCGCGCTAAGCCGACGCTTCTTCAAGCGCTGAGCTGGCGCCGAGCCATTCCTCTTCGGCCTTTTCGAGTTTGCTGGCGGCTTCGGCGCGCGCCTTGGAAACTTGAGCGGCCTTGGCCGGGTCGGTGGTGAACAAGGTTGTCAGCGAGGCATCGAGCTTTTCGATTTCCGCGGTCAGGCGTTTGACGCGGTCTTCGGCTGTGGCGATGCGCTTGCGTAGTGCCGCCAGTTCGGCGCGCTTTTCCGGCGTCGACTTGTTTGCTGCAGGTTTTGTCGCCGTCTTGTTGGCCGCGTTTTTCTTCGCATCGCTGCCATTTCCCGACAGGATCAAACCGCGATAATCGTCGAGGTCGCCTTCATACGCACCGACTTTGCCGTCACGCACGATCCAGAGACGATCGACGCAGGCTTCCAGCAGGAAGCGATCATGCGAGACGAGGATGACCGCGCCCGGATAATCGTTGATCGCTTCAATCAGAGCCGCACGGCTGTCGATATCGAGATGGTTGGTCGGTTCGTCGAGAATGACGAGATGCGGATTGTAGAAGGTGGCGAGACCCAGCATGACGCGGGCCTTCTCGCCGCCCGATAACGTCGCGACCGGACTGTCGGCGCGAGGACCGGAAAAGCCGATGGCGCCGGCCTTGGCGCGCACTTTCGCTTCGGGATCGTCCGGCATTAGCCGGCGCACGTGTTCATAGACGCTCTGGTCTTCGTGCAATTCGTCGAGCTGATGCTGGGCGAAATAGGCAACGCGCAGCTTGTCGGCGCGGGTGATGTCGCCGCTCATTGGCGCGAGACGTTCGGCCAGCAGCTTCACCAGCGTCGATTTGCCGTTGCCGTTGGCGCCGAGCAGGGCGATGCGGTCGTCATTGTCGATGCGCAAGGAGAGATTGCGCAGGATCGGTCTGCCGGGCTCATAGCCGACCGATACGCCGTCGAGTGCGATGATCGGCGGCGACAGCAGCTTATCCGGTGCCGGCAGGATGATCGGCCGCACGTCGTCGGAAATCGACGCCGATGTCGGTTCGAGCTTGGCCAGCATCTTCAGACGTGACTGCGCCTGACGCGCTTTCGATGCCTTGGCACGGAAGCGGTCGACGAAGGCCTGCAGATGCTTGCGCTGCGCGTCCTGCTTCTTGGCGAACTTGGCGTCCTGCATCTGCTTTTCACGGCGCTGGCGCTCGAACGAGGAATAGCTGCCGCGATAGAAGGTGAGCTTGCCGTTCTCCAGATGCAGGATGGAATCCACCGCGTTGTCGAGCAGGTCGCGATCATGGCTGATGACCAGCACCGTATGCGGGTAGCGGGAAAGGTGATCCTCCAGCCACAGCGTGCCTTCGAGATCGAGATAGTTGGTCGGCTCGTCCAGCAGCAACAGATCGGGCTGGGTGAACAGCACCGCCGCGAGCGCGACGCGCATGCGCCAGCCGCCGGAGAATTCGGAGATCGCGCGGGCCTGATCCTGCGTCGAGAAGCCAAGGCCGGACAGGATCGACGCCGCGCGGGCAGGGGCGCTGTGTGCGTCGATATCGACAAGGCGCATCTGGATGTCGGCGATGCGCTGCGGGTCGGTGGCGTGCTCGGCCTCGTCGAACAGCGCCTTGCGTTCGGTATCGGCGTTCAGCACGACATCGAGCAGGCTGTCGGGACCGGAGGGGGCCTCCTGCATCAGCCGGCCGACTTTGGCGCGCTGGCGCACGGTGATATTGCCGCCCTCGGCGGCAAGCTGGCCCGTCAGGACATTGAACAATGTCGTTTTGCCGGTGCCGTTGCGGCCGACCAGGCCGGCGCGCGAGCCGGCGGGGACGCGCACCGTGGCATCGTCGAGAAGGAGGCGCCCGGCGACGCGGACGGACAGGTTTTCAACGTTCAACATGCGCGGCGTTGTGGCGAAATCTGCGCCATCAATCAACAGGTGCTTGAGAGGATAGCGAAATCCCCGGTTTCCGGTGGAGTTTGGCCGATCCACCGGCGCAGGACATTTGTCGGTTGTGTTGAAATAATTTTACCTCAATCGCGCGGTCCGGGATTTTTGATTGCTTCGCTGTGACAGGCTTTTTCAACAGCGGCCGATTGCCTTCGGGACCACCCACGTGCATCGTTATCTGCCTGCCATAACAAATTGTGACACTGCCGACTGGTGCTTTCCGCGCCGTGTCTCTCTCTGATTTCCTGCACTTGTCTCCTGAACTTGCATTTCGGGCTTTGCATCAAGGAGGTGGGAATCATGCAGCTATTATGGTCGATCGTGTCCTCGACGCGGCTTTTCCTCGCATTGATCGTCGTCTGCGGAACAGCAAGCCTCGCCCCATCGCAGGAGCTGGCGGGGCGCGACAGTTGTGGAAATGATATCAACCTGACACCGTCTTCGGTCGATCTGGCCAAGGAGGGGCATCGCATCCGCGACGCCGTGCGTTGCCTGATCAATGCCGAGCGCACGAAATTCAACCGGGAAGTCCTGAGAGACAGCCAGAAACTCACCCTTGCGGCTGATGGCCATGCTGCGGACGCTGCGCGGGACAAATGGTGGGTCAAGGGCGCGGATTCTCACACCAATCCGCAAACGAAATCGACCATCGGCAGCCGCATCGCCGCACAGGGCTATTGTCCGGGGCGCCCCCATCAGGTGTGGGAGACGACCTATACCGGCCCCGGGGGCGATTCCGCGACGCCGGCCGCAGCGGTGAACTGGTGGATGAATATCAGCACCTTTGGACACAGGGAGATCCTTCTGAAGCCGGAGGCCAGGCAGCTTGGTATTGGGTTTCGTGGCGAGGGGGCAGACGAAACCGTCAAGCCAGGCACGCTGATGGGAACCTATGTCGTCGATTTCGGAGATTGCACGATTCACGATCCGCTGTCGTCGCCTGGCGCACAATCACAACGGCCGCCGCAGCAGAGCAATGCCATGGTGGAAGTGCGGTTCACGACCATGCGCATTCACGACTGCCCGGAAATCGGCAAATGCGATTGGAAGCTGCGTTGCAAACTCGACGACAATCCGGAGACAGAGCTCATTGGCCTATCGACGGCCGGCGGCGCAAGCGATGTGCCGATCAATGCGCCACTGACCCGGCCGGGAAAACTGCCGGTGAGGGTGACGTGCTCGGTCTTCGAGCACGATGGAGCGTTTCTGTTCTTTGACGATCCGGTCTGGGAGCATGTCGGAACCCGCACGGAGACTGTGACGGACGACGTGCTGAAGAATGACGGACGATTCAGCTTCCAGATCAATCAGAATCCCAGCGAGGGCAATGTCACCATTCATATGAAGGTAACGCAGCTCGGCGTGAGCGAAAGCCCGCTGACCGAATTGCCATCGCTGCCGCAGCGGCCGACAGGCTGTCGCGTGCCGGATTCCAGCACGCCCAATTGCGGAGGCATCACCTTGACCTGCGACGCGCCGCTGCCGTTTGCGGACGAGTTTGTGGTGTCAGGCGGAGGCGTCAGGATCTATCGGGTCGTTTCCGAAGCCGGACTCATCAATGCGGAATATTCCAGCGAGGGAGAGGCGTCTCTTGCCGTGTGCGCGAGAAACAGGGCAGGGATTGCGTGCAGCACTCGCTTTGCTGTGACGCTGGGTCCCGCATTCTGTGTGAATCCTCCGGTCCGTCCCGGTGCTTGTCCGTCCGGCGAGCAGCTATGCCCGGCGACAGCAGCGTGTCGGCCGATCGGCCAATGCGCCCTTGTGCAGTGATCGGCAAGTGTCAGGGATGCGTTGATCTCTGTTGCAACGGCCTTGTCCGAAAGGCGAATCGGGCAAGCCTGTGGTGGCTGTAGAAAAACAAGTTGTGGAGGATGCTGGCTGCAACGCCACCAGTGACTCTTTCGCCGAATCACATGACACTCCTTGCGGGGCTTCCGAACAGGGTGCTCGTGTGGCGTATCACCTCAAACCGCAAAGAGGACGCTATGGCGAAGAAGGCGAAAAAGACGTCGAAGAAAAAAGCCAAAAAGAAGAAGTAGGAATACATTGGGCCCGGACATGCCATGTTGCTGTCCGGGCCTGATGCGTTCGTGAGGTGACAAGGTCCGGCATATCCCGGTTGAGCAGGGCTCTCGGATATACCCGACACATGCTCCGCTTACGGTTGGCTCCGCATATATGCTGGTGTGGGCTTGCGCCTAGCGCTGGGGCGATGTCGCTTTCACGATGGCTTCCCAGGACTTGATTTCATCGCGCACAAAGCCCGTAAATTCCGACTTCTTCATCGGCGAGATATCGAGACCCAGCTTGTCGAGACGGCCCTTCAATTCGGGATCGCCGAGCGCGGCAATGATCTCCGTTTCGAGTGCTCGCTCGATCTCCGGCGCGGTGCCGCTGCGCACGAAGACGCCCATCCATGAGCCGAGATTGAAATTCGCATAACCCGCTTCGGCGATCGTCGCGAGTTGTGGCTGCGACGATGGCCGCTTGCTGGAAAAGGCGGCGAGGGCAATCGCCTGTTTCGCTTCCAGGAACGGTGTGGCCGCGCCAAGCCCCGATGCGACGACCTGCACTTCGCCGGCAACCAGCGCGGCATAAGCCGGCGCGGCGCCTTTGTAGGGGACGGCAAGGATGTCGAGGCCGGCATTGCGCTTGAGCCATTCCATCGTGAAGAAATGCGGGCTGCCCGGTCCGAGATGGCCGTAATTGAGTTTGCCGGGATTGGCCTTCGTATAGGCCACGAACTCCGCGACATTCCGGGCCGGCACCGACGGATGCACCATCAACGCAAAGGGCAGTTCGATCACGCGGGCGATTGGCGCGATATCCTTCTCAAGATCGAAGCGCCGGTTTGGCACGAGCGTTTCATTGATCGCGATGGCGTTGGAGAGGATCGCGATCGTGTGTCCATCCGGTGCCGAACGGGCCAATGCTTCGGTGACGATCATCTCCGAGCCGCCTGGCCGGTTGTCGACCACAACAGGACGGCCGAGTTTGTCTTGCAGCTTCTGGCCGATCAGTCGTGCGACGATGTCGGCACTGCCGCCGGGCGCGTAAGGCACGAGAAAGGTGATGGAGCCGTACGGATAGGATTGTGCGCGGGCCGTCGGCAGGCTGCCGAGAACGGCAAAGGTTGCAGCAAGGAGCACACGAAACATGTTCGGAAATCCCGTTGAGCCGGCAGCAAACGGTACTGTGTAGTATCGGCGATTGCAACCGTTCCAAACAGGATGCTGCCGCAGTCAGAGCGCTGCGGCAGCTGTAATGCGTCACCAGTTCGGGTTTCGGGTCTGCGACGTCAGCATGGCATTGCCGGCCGTGATCGTTGCGATCACCTTGATGTCCTTGATCGTCTTGCGGCCAACTTCCTGCGGATCCTTGTCGAGGACCACGAAGTCCGCATATTTGCCGGCCTCGATGCTGCCGATGCGATCATTGACACCAAGGGTGTAGGCGGCATCGATCGTCACCATCCGCATCGCCCGCTCGACATCGCGAACCCGCTCCGCCGGTGCATGCGTCTTCCCGGACAATTCGCCGATGCGGTTCACTGCCGTCCAGACTTCGTAGAGCGGGCTTGGCACACCGACCGGCGTATCCGAATGCAGCGACACGGTGACATTCTGCTTCAGCAGCGTCGCCATGCGTGAGGCAAGCGACGCGCGATCCGTGCCCAGCTGATCGGCGTTCAGATCGGCACGCTCCGCGATATAGTAGGGATTGGTCGAAACCAGCGCGCCAAGTTCCTTGAGCTGACGCCCCTGCGCGGTACTTGAAATACCGAAATGCTCGAAGGTGAAACGATGATCGAAGCGCGGCGTCTCTGCCTGCAGCGCGGCGAGCGCATCGAGCGTGATCTGGTTGCCGCCGGAGCCGTTCGAATGAACGTGGATCTGGAAGCCGCTATTCCACCAGGGCCGCATCGCGTTCAGGAACTCCTCCTTGGAGCTGTACATGAACAGGCCCTTGAACTGCGAGTCGTTGATGTAGCCGGGATATTGCAGCTCCATGCCGAGTGAAACAAAGGCGTCATCGGCGTAGAACTTCACGCCGTTGAAGATCGTCCGCTCATTGCTGGTGTC
This sequence comes from Pseudomonadota bacterium, assembly GCA_023405565.1. Taxonomy (GTDB): domain Bacteria; phylum Pseudomonadota; class Alphaproteobacteria; order Rhizobiales; family Xanthobacteraceae; genus Pseudorhodoplanes. Next base: position 543 of record JAEXXW010000418.1, on the reverse strand, counting down.
ACGCAGCTTCTTGACCTCGGCAATGGCGCCGTCGCCATAGAGCTGGGTGAAGGTGGCGCCGTCGGCCACGTGAACGATGCGCGCGATCGAATCCTTCTGCCCGAATATTTCCTTCGTCAGCATATTCTCGAGCTGAAGATTGACGCCGCCATAGAACAGATCACCGGTGGTGGTGATGCCGGCTTGCTGCATCAGCGCGCCGAGATAGCGCAGACGCTTGCGGCCTTCCTCCGGCGTCAGGATTTCCGACAAGGGCTTCAGGACAATGATCTTCGCAGCTTCCGTGCCCAGGAATTGGCCGTTTGAAGAGCCGTCCGGATTCTTGCCGGCGCCGATCGTCTTGGCGACCAGGTCGTTGGTGATGCCATATTTCTGGATCGCGGCGCTGTTGGCGAAGACATAATGCTCTGACGCATCCCAGACGATGATCGGCTGGGTTTTCGAGACCGCATCAAGATCGGCCCGCGTCGGCAGGTCACCGCCCATCGCCACGACATCGTAGCCCCAGGTCAGGATCGTCTGGTCCGGCTTGGTGGCCTGCTT